>JBBQOT010000524.1:0-3161 GCA_038331165.1 Acetobacterales bacterium | reverse complement strand
GAATCGATCGGCGGGTTCGTTACTTGTGCGAAGTTCTGCTTGAAATAGTTGTACAGCAGCTTGGGCTTGCGCGAGAACACCGCAATCGGCGTGTCGGTGCCCATCGAGCCGATCGGGTCGTCGCCCTCGCGCCCCATCGGCTCCAGGAAGAACTGCATGTCCTCCTGGGTGTAGCCGAAGGCTTGCAGCCGGTTCAGGGCACTGGCGTTGTCGGCGCCGTGGCCGTTGCTGTCTTCGGCTTCCGGCAGGTCTTCCAGCTTCACCTGGGTGGCGCGCAGCCATTCCTCATAGGGGTGCTGGGCGGCGAGTTTCTGCTTGATCTCGGCATCATCGATGATGCGGCCTTCCTCCAGGTCGATCAGCAGCATCTTGCCGGGTTGCAGGCGCCATTTGCGCACCACGCGTTCCTCTGGCACCGGCAGCACGCCGGTTTCGCTGGCCATGATCACGAGGTCGTCGTCGGTGATGAGGTAGCGGGCCGGGCGCAGGCCGTTGCGGTCGAGCGTGGCGCCGATCTGGCGGCCGTCGGTAAACGCGATCGCGGCCGGGCCATCCCACGGCTCCATCAGGGCGGCGTAGTATTCGTAGAAGGCGCGCCGCTCGGGGTCCATCAGCGGGTTGCCGGCCCAGGCCTCGGGGATCAGCATCATCATTGCATGGGCCAGCGAATAGCCGCCGGCGATCAGGATTTCCAGCGCGTTGTCCAAGCATGCGGTGTCGCTTTGGCCATGCGGGATCAGCGGCCACATCTTGTCGAGATCAGCGCCGAGCAGCGGCGAGGACATGGAATGGCGGCGCGCGAACATCCAGTTGACGTTGCCGCGCACCGTGTTGATCTCGCCGTTATGTGCGATGAAGCGATAGGGGTGCGCCAGCCGCCACGACGGGAAGGTGTTGGTGGAGAAGCGTTGATGCACCAGGGCGAGCGCGCTGGCGGTGATCGGGTTGCGCAGATCGGCGTAGAAACTTTGCACCTGCGGGGCCAGCAAAAGGCCCTTGTAGACCAGGGTGCGGGTGGAGAAGGACGGCATGTAGAGCTCGGCCAGCCCCGGCAGGTGGTTCTTCGCCCCCAGCGCCCGCACGTTGTTCAGCACCTGCTTGCGGATGGTCAGGATCTTGCGCTCGAAGGCGTCCTGGTCGCGGATCGCCGCGTTGCAAGCAACGATCGCCTGGCGGATCACCGGCATCGTCTCGATCACCCGCTCGCCCAGGCCCGAGGTATCGGTCGGCACGTCGCGCCAGCCCAGCAGCGATTGGCCCTCGGTCTTGGTCACCTGGGCGATCAGCGCCTCGGCGGTGCTGCGCGCGGCCTTGTCGCGCGGCAGGAAGCACATCGCCACCGCATAGCGACCCGGCGGCGGCAGCACGATGTCCGCCCCTTTGGCCCACTGGCGCAGCAGCGCATCAGGAATCTGGATCAGGCAGCCGGCGCCGTCGCCCACCAGCGGGTCGGCGCCGACCGCGCCACGATGGTCGAGATTGACCAGGATCTGCAGGCCGCGGCGTATGATGTCGTGCGATTTCGCGCCCTTGATGTTGGCGACGAAGCCCACACCACAGGCATCATGTTCGTTGGCCGGATCGTACAGCCCCTGTCGTTGCGGCATATCCATCGCACTGCTCCCCTCCCCGGCGCATGTGCACCGGAGTATCATCCACGTTCCGCCTAGGCTTTCCCGTCGCCGTCGGATTGACGTCCGCACAGGCAAAGATTGCTGGCTTTTCCGCGCGTAACCTAGTGCCATGGCCCGGCCGTTGCAATTTTGCGGCGCCCGGCCAGGACAAGGATCACGCCATGCGCATCAGCGCCGGTTGCCGCATCGTCTACGATTGCCCACAACCCACACCGATGCTGCTGATGCTCAACGCGCATCCATCGCGCATGCCAGACCTCGATGGTCCGCCGCAGATGGCCTTCGACCCGCCGCTGGCCTGGCGCAACTACATCGACGGGTTCGGCAATTGCTGCACCCGCATCGTGGCACCCGCCGGCCGGATGGTGATTTCCACCCGCCTGACCGTGCACGACAGCGGTGCGGCCGACCCGGTGTGGCCCGACGCCCGCCAGAACCCGGTCGAGACCCTGCCCGACGACGCGCTGGTCTGGCTGCTGGGCAGCCGCTACTGCGACACCGACCGGCTGGGCGACTTTGCCTGGGCCCAGTTCGGCCAGGGCCAGACCGGCTGGCACCGGGTGCAGGCGATCTGCGACTTCGTGCACAACCATATCGCCTTCGGCTACGAACATGCGCGCGCCACCCGCACCGCCGCCGAGGCACTGGCCGAACAGCGCGGGGTGTGCCGCGACTACGCCCATCTCGCGGTGGCGCTGTGCCGCTGCGTCAACATTCCCGCCCGCTACTGCACCGGCTACCTCGGCGATATCGGCATCCCGCCGCCCTATGGGCCGATGGACTTCGCCGCCTGGTTCGAGGTGCTGCTGGACGGCGCCTGGCACACCTTCGACGCGCGCAACAACACCCCGCGCATTGGCCGCATCCTGATGGCGCGCGGCCGCGACGCCACCGACGTGGCGCTGGTCACCACCTTCGGCCCTTGCACGCTGGCGGAATTCAGCGTCTTCACCGACCAGATCGTCGATTGAGGGGGCACACGCATGGACCAAGACGCCATCACCGCCTGGGCGCTGGCCAATGGCTGGCAGATCATCGCCGGCCACCCCAGCCTCACCAAGCCCTCGGCGCCGAAGGAGGCGATCGTGCGGCTGGTGCTGAAGACCACGGTGGCACATCTCGAAGTGAAGAAGCCCGCCGGCAAATGGGAGAAGATGGCCGGCCAGAGCTATGCCAAGCTGCTTCCCGAAGAGGAGACCGGCATGCCGCTGGGCTTGGGGCTGGAGACAATTCCGGGCTTCCGGATGCTGATGCGCGACAACAAGGACCGGCAGGTGTTCGCCAAGCTGACCGGACGCTGAGCCATTTATCAACTCCCGAAAAGAGTGGCCCATTGTTGAGCAAGGCCAGGGCTTCGCCCTGGACCCACCAGGGACCAAGCCCCTGGGTAAGAGGGGCAAAAGTGTGGGCGGCAGGGTTCATGCGTAGCGGGTTCGGCGCCTGATGTACTGATCGAGGGCGTCGATTGCAGCGTGGCGTGCGACCTTGAGCCTGCTGCCGAGATAATCCCAGAACGGGATGCCGAGC
>JBBQOT010000523.1:0-3163 GCA_038331165.1 Acetobacterales bacterium | reverse complement strand
TACTACTACCCGGGCAAGGACACGGCCGCCTTGCGCGGCGAAATGCGCAGCTACCTGGACCGGGGCTACACGGTGGTCAAGATGAAGATCGGCGGCGCGTCGATCGATGAAGACCGCGCACGTATTGAAGCGGTGCTGGCAGAACTGGGCAGCGGCGGACGGCTGGCGGTTGACGCCAATGGCCGCTTTGACCTGGAAACCGCCATTGCCTACGCCAGGATGCTGCGCGAATACCCGCTGTTCTGGTACGAAGAAGCCGGCGACCCGCTGGACTTCACCCTGCAGGCGGCGCTCGCCGATTTTTACCCTGGCCCGATGGCCACGGGCGAGAATCTCTTCAGCCACCAGGACGCCCGCAACCTGATCCGCCATGGCGGCATGCGGCCCGACCGCGACTGGCTGCAGTTTGACTGCGCGCTGTCGTACGGCCTGTGCGAGTACCAGCGCACGCTGGAGGTGCTCAAGACGCACGGCTGGTCGCCGCGTCGCTGCATTCCGCACGGCGGGCACCAGATGTCGCTGATGATCGCCGCCGGGCTCGGGCTGGGCGGCAACGAGAGCTATCCCGATCTGTTCCAGCCATATGGCGGCTTTCCCGATGGCGTCAGGGTCGAGGACGGGCATGTGATCCTGCCGGAGCTGCCGGGCATCGGGTTCGAGGCCAAGAGCGATCTGTTTGCCCAAATGCGCGACCTGGCGGCCTGAGGCGATGCAACGGCGGTTCCGCGTGGGGGTGATCGGTTTCGCCCACATGCATGTCAACGACCTCGTCGAGCGGCTGGCCGCGACCGGGCGCTGCGACTTCGTGGGGGTGGCCGATACGGTTCCGGCGACGCCGACGCTGACCGAGGTTGAGGGCAGCCGGCGGGCCAACCTCGCGCGGGCGTTGACGGCGCCCGGCGGGCCGCGGGTGCATGCGGATTGGCGGGCGATGCTGGACGGGGAAAAACTCGATATCCTGATCTTCTGCCCGGAAATCAGCCGCCATGCCGAGGTGGCAGAGGCGGCGGCGGCGCGCGGCATTCATCTGCTGACCGAAAAACCGCTGGCCGGCACCCTGGCCGATGCCGACCGAATGGCCGCGGCAGCCGCACGGGCCGGAGTGGCGCTGGTGACCAACTGGCCGATCACCTGGCGGCCGGCGGTGCGGCGGGTGAAGGCGATCGTGGCGTCTGGCGAGATCGGCGACGTGGTGCAGTTCCGCTGGCGCAACATGGCCTCGTTGGGGCCGCTGGCGCATGGCAGCCTGCATCCTGGCGCCACCACGATCGGATTGGTGAGCGAGGCGGAGAAGGCCAGCGAGTGGTGGCATCAGAAGGCGGCGGGCGGTGGGGCGATGTTGGATTATTGTTGCTATGGCGCGTGCCTGGCAGCGTGGATTGTGGGTGCGCCGAGCGAGGTGCGGGCGATGGCGGCCAACCTGATGAGCCCCGGCGATGCCGAGGACAACGCCACGCTGCTGCTGCGCTTTCCGCTGGCCGTGGGAACGATTGAGGCGAGCTGGACCAGTTTCCACAACGGGCTGCCGAACGGGCCGGTGGTGATGGGCACGCATGGCACCATCGTTTTGGATGGCGCCGATGTGCTGGTGTTCAAGGAACGGGGCAGCGCCACGCCGACGCGGATCGAACAGGGCGATCCGTTGCCGGCCGGGCGCGCCACGGTCGGCGAGGAACTGCTGCATCACATTGAAACCGGCGACCCCCTGCACCCCACATTGGCGCTGCCGCTGAACCGCATGGCGGTGGCCATCCTCGATGCCGGGCGCCGCGCCGCCGATAGCGGCATGGCCCAGGCGGTGGTGTCGTGACGCTTCGCATTGCCGCCATCGGCTATGGCGACATTGCCCAGCGTCGGCATTTTCCGCAGCTACTTGAGCTGAAGGGCAGGGCGGAGCTGGTCGCCATCGCCGGGCGCGATGGGGCGCGGCTGGCCGCCTGCGCCGCGCGCTTCGGGATTGCGCGCTGGTCGACCGATCCGGCGTCGATGATCGGCGATCCCGGCATCGACGCGGTGATGGTGCTGACGGCGCCCGATAGCCACGCCGCGTATGCCGAAATGGCAATCCGTGCCGGCAAGCATGTGATGGTCGAAAAGCCGCTGGTGCCGACCCTGGCGGAGGCCACGCACCTCGCCGCCGTGCTGCGCGAACAGGCGCGCGTGAAGCCTGTCACCCTCTTCGCGCTGCCGTTCATCGAGACGCCCGATCACCTGCTGGCGGCCGAGTTGCTGGGCCGCGGTGCAATCGGTGAGGTCGGCGCGGTCGAATGCCATCGCGGCCATCGCGGCCCCACCCATGCCGGCTGGTTCTATTCCCGGGCACAGGCCGGGGGCGGCGTGCTGGCCGATCTCGGCATCTATCACCTCACCACCGTTGCCCACCTGTTCGGGCCGACCGCGCGCTTCACCGCCAGTCTGTCGACCCGCTTCGCCACCCGCACCATGGATGACGGCAGCATCGTGGCGCCCGATGTTGAGGACAGCGCGCTGCTCGGCCTCGTGCTGGAAAGCCGCATCGGCGTCAGCCTGCACGCGCATTGGAACGGCAGCCAACCGCACCAGGCGACGCGGGCGCGGGTGATGGTGGTTGGCAGATCGGGCAATCTCTATCTCGGCGGTGCCGACGGGGCGGTGCATCTGTATCGGCCCGATGGCGACTATGCGGTGTTGTCGGGGGCTGGCGAGGCAACCAGCTTCGATGGCTACGCCGTACGCACCCTGCGCTCGCCCGGTGCCGGCACGCCGCCATCAATCGTGGCAGCCTTCGTCGCCCGCGTTGAGGCCGGCGACACCGGCACACGCAGCCTCGATATCCAGGCCCATGTGCTGGAGATCATCGCCCGCGCTTACGAATGCGCCGATGCGGGACAGCCGATCGTGCCGCGCACACGGTTCTGACCGATATAGCAAAAATGGAAGGCCAGGGCGTTGCCCTGGACCCACCAGGGGCCAAGCCCCTGGACCTTTATATTTCAAAAAATCTGTAAGTCCCAGTAAGTTGATAATTTAGGAACGCCAAGAGTGCTCTTGGTTGCGCCAGCAGCCCCAGGTTGATACTTGGTTTCGACTTGTGGCAGCTGACACGGCCACTAAAGGAAATGGGATCAAAGGGTCTCTGACCCTTTGCGGGTTGAGGGCAGAGCCCTCACCTTCCTTATTTACT
>JBBQOT010000522.1:0-3178 GCA_038331165.1 Acetobacterales bacterium | reverse complement strand
AGTAGATGATGCGGCGGCAATCGATGTAGACAGGCGACTTCCAGCCGGAGGTCAGCGTGTAGGGCTCCTCCGGACGGAAGTTGACCGCCTTGATTTCCAGCAGAATGCGTGCCGTTGTCAGGGCGGCGTCGCGATCCCAGTCTGTCATGTGCAGCTTTTCCATTCGGGGACTCCCTATGTCTCAGGCCGTCGCTTCTGGGGTTCCTAGCCGCCCCGCCGTGGATCGTCCATCCATGGGCCGGCGGTGCGCCGATCCCCGATGGGTGCGCGCCGATGCCTGAGTTGGACCGCGCGCCCAGCTCGGCGACCGAGGGCCATGTGCCGACGCCGCAGGCTCGGGTCTGGGTGCTGGACGACCCGCGCGTGGGGACGGCCAACCAGGCCATTGGCATCGCCGAGCGGCTGGGCGTGCCGTTCCGCCGCATTCCGATGATGTGGAACCCCTGGACCGCGCATATCGCGGGGCTGGTGCCGGGTGGCTCGCTGGCCGGGCTGCGCCAGCCGTCGCGCCGGATCGCGAGCGAACTGGCGCGCAGCACGGCCGGCATCTCGCTCCCCGCGGCGCTGCGTGGCGTGGCGGCCGCGGGGGCGCCGGTGCGGCCGGACGTGGTGATCTCGGCCGGCCGGCGCTCGGGCGCGGTTGCGCTGTGGATGAAGTCGCAGTTCGGCTGCCGCATCGTGCATTGCATGAGCCCCGGGCTGGGCGGGCTGTGGCGGCACGCGATGTTCGACATGCTGGTGATCCCCGAGCACGACCGCCCGGCACCGGCCCCCAACGTGTTTCCTGTGCTGGGCGCGCCGCATCGCGTTTCGCCGCTGTTGCTGCGCCAGGCGCGCGCGGCGTGGCACGAGCGGCTGTTGCATCTGCCGCGCCCGCGCGTGGCGCTGTTGGTTGGCGGGCCGGTGCGTGGCACCGACATGCCGCCATCGATGGCGCATGCGCTGGGCCAGCAGGTCGCCAAGCTGGCGGTCGCGCGCGGCGGGGCGGTGCTGGCCACCACGTCGCGCCGCACCGGACGGGAGGCGACCGAGGCGCTGTCGGCCGGGTTGTCGCCGGCGCTGCACCTGATTTATCGCTGGGGCGAGCCGGGGGAGAACCCCTATCACGGGTTTCTGGCCAGTGCCGATGCCATCGTGATTACGGGTGACTCGATCTCGATGATCTCTGAGGCCTGTGCGAGCCAGGCGGCGGTTTACATTGCGGCGCCGGAGTTGGCCGGCCCGCGCCATCGCCGGTTTGCCGAGACGCTTTACCAGGCCGGGCATGCCCGACCATTGGGTAATTCGATCGCGCGCGGGCCGCGCCCGCCGCTGGACGAGGCGGGCCGGGTGGCCGATGAAATTCGCCGACGGTTTGCGCTGGACTGATTTGCCGCGATACTGCCGGCAAGGATTTCCGAGGAAGCGCCATGACCAAGACCTATCGGCTCGCCGTGATTCCGGGCGACGGCATCGGCAAGGAAACCACGCCCGAGGGGCTGCGCGTGCTGGAGGCCGCGGCGCGGCGGTTCGGCTTCGCGCTGAAGCTCGATCACTACGACTGGTCCTGCGAGACCTACAAGGCGACCGGGGCGATGATGCCGCCAGACGGGTTGGACATGGTGCGCGAGGCCGACTCGATTTTCCTGGGCGCGGTGGGGTGGCCGGGGGTGCCGGACCATGTGTCGCTGTGGGGTCTGCTGATCCCGTTTCGCCGGCAGTTCGACCAGTATGTGAACCTGCGGCCGTGCCGGCTGATGCCGGGGGCGATCACACCGCTGGCCGGGCGGACGGAAAAGGACATCGATTTCTACGTGGTGCGGGAGAATACCGAGGGCGAGTATTCGTCGTCGGGCGGGCGGCATTTCGAGGGGACCGATCGCGAGTTTGCGAGCCAACTCACAATCATGACGCGGACCGGGATCGACCGGATCGTGAAATACGCCTTCGAGCTGGCGATGACGCGGCCGCGGCGCAAGGTGACCTCGGCGACCAAGTCGAACGGCATCATCCACACCATGCCGTACTGGGATGAGCGCTTCGCGGCGATGGCGAAGCAGTATCCTGACGTGAAGACCGACCAGTATCATATTGATATCCTGTGTGCCCACTTCGTGCAGCACCCGGACTGGTTCGACGTGGTGGTGGGCAGCAACCTGTTCGGCGACATTCTGTCCGACCTGGGGCCGGCGGTGGCAGGCTCGATCGGGATTGCGCCGTCGGCCAATATCAACCCCGAACGCAAGCACCCGTCGATGTTCGAGCCCGTGCACGGCTCGGCGCCGGATATCGCCGGGCGCTGGATTTGCAACCCGATCGGGCAGATCTGGTCCGGCGCGATGATGCTGGAGCATTTGGGCGAAAAACCCGCCGCCGATGCCATCGTGGCGGCGATCGAGACCCTGCTGCGCGACGGCGGGCCGCGAACGCGCGACATGGGCGGGCAGGCGGGGACGGTGGAAGTGGGCCGCGCGATCGCCGAGATCGTCAGCCGCGGCTGAGCCGCCGTCGCACTGTTGCTAAACGGGGGCGGCAAGTCCTATACTTCCGTTGTTGCGAGAGATTCGCAATTGGGAGTGCAGCATGGCTCGGGATTTCAGCCACATCGCGCGCAATTGCGAGCGGGCCGTTGTGACCGCCTATCGCGACCTGCGCTCGCTGGGCAACGCCGACCCTTCGGCTTTCCGGGCCTGCACCACGCTGTATCGCATCCACCACCCGGAATCCTCGGTGAACGAGGCGCGGCGGCTGGTGGCGGAGTGGATCGACCATCATGTGGTGCGCGCCGAGAGCGGGCCGACAGACGGGTGCGAATGCCCCTGAGGCGGGGCTAGGGCTCAGAGGCGCTAAGATAAGGGAGGCTGGGCTCTGCCCAGACCCGCCAAGGGCCAAGCCCCTGGACCTTGTTTTATAAAAAAACTAAAAATTCCAATGGGTTGATAATTTAGTAACGTCAAGAGTGCTTTTGGCTGCGCCAGCAGCCCCTGATCGTTGTGCGGCTTCGATTGATGGCAGCGGGCACAGCCACTAAAGGTAATGGGATCAAAGGGTCTCTAACCCTTTGCGGGGCCCGTGGCGCGGCTTCGCGCCGCGACGGCAGAGCCCTCGCTTTCCTTATTTTAGGGCCTGAGGTGAGATATATAAGGCCAGGGCTCTGCCCTGGACCCGCCAGAGGCAGCGCCTGTGGTCTCCATTTGTT
>JBBQOT010000521.1:0-3178 GCA_038331165.1 Acetobacterales bacterium | reverse complement strand
GGGGCAGTGGGTATGCGTGCCCACCACCAGCGACACCTGGCCGTCGAAACTGTGGGCGAAGGCCATCTTCTCGCTGCTGGCCTCGGCGTGGAAGTCGATCACGATGGCAGACACCGAGGCGCCCAGCTTGTGCCGCGCCAGTTCCTGCGCTGTGAGCCGGAACGGACAGTCCAGCGGGTCCATGAACAGCCGCCCCATGGCGTTGAGCACCACGGCACGCCGCCCATCGGCCAGTTCCACCGTGGTCACGCCGGCACCCGGCGTGCCCGGCGGAAAATTCAGCGGCCGGATCAGCCGCGGCGTCTCGGCGATGTACGGCAGGAGTTCCTTGCGGTCCCAGGCATGGTTGCCCAGGGTGATCACATCAGCGCCGGCGGCAAAGAAGGCGCGCGCCATGTCGGGCGCCAGGCCGAAGCCGTGCGAAGCGTTCTCCCCGTTCACCACCACAAGCTCGGCCCGCAGGTCACGCTTGAGGTCCGGCAGTGTGGCCACCAGCGCATCGCGCCCGCTGCGGCCGACGACATCACCAAGAAACAGGATTCGCATGACCGGGGGCGTAGGCGCCGCATTCCGCCAAGTCAACGCGCGATGCGGATCACCTCCGCTTCGGTGGCGATGGCGTGCAGCCGCGCATCGAGGGGCCCTGCCGGTACCTCCGCCACCTCCTGCGCCGCCCAGGCGCAGCCGATCACGACCGCCGCGGGCAGCCCGGCCAGCGTGCGGTCATAGAAGCCGCCGCCATAGCCCAGGCGCCGTCCGGCTCGGTCGAAGGCCAGCAGCGGCACCAGCAACCAGTCTGGCACCATCACCTCACCCACTGGCCGCTGCGTGCCGAAACGCTCTGTCACCATCGTCATGCCGGGAAACCAAAGTCTAAAACTCAATGGGTTGCCACGCGCCGGAGTCTCGGGAAGCAGCACTTGGTGCCCGCGCGCGTGCAGTGCCGCCAGCAAGGGGCGAATGTCGATCTCGGCGTCCATCGGCCAGAATCCGGCGACAATGGCGCCACCCGGGGGCGGCATGTCGGCCAGCAACCGCTCGCCCAGCCGGTGCCCCATCGCCGGATTCAACCCGCCGCGCACCACCAGCGCCACCGCCCGCGCCGCCCGCTTGGCGGCCGTCATTGCGGCCGCGTTGTTCAGATCGAAGTGTGGAGCCGCCATGGCCGTTGGCGCTCCATCCTCCCAAGGCCTGCGTGAGCAGGTGGGCACCGGGTAACGAGACCAAGGCCTCGACAGAGCCAGCTCCCTGGGAGTGCTAGTTGGCCCTGGGGATGGTGTGCCTGACGCACCGGGCAGCTCCACCCGCCCTATCTAGGCGCAGCCCCGCTTCGCTGCAACTCAAGCTCACCGGCAATCTGCTCGGCCCGCACGGCCAGTTTCGCCAAGCGCTTCGCCGCGGCCGCCTCGCCATCGGCCTTGGCGCGTGCCGGGCGCGATGCCGTGGTGCGCAATCCGTCGGCCTCGATGCGCAAATCGTGCAATTCATCGGCCATCAGCAGTGCTGCCAGCACCAGCAACCGCGCCTCACCCGACTGGCTGCCGAGCGCCTTGATGCTGTCGATGCGGTTTTCCACCTCACGCGACATCGCCGCGAGGTGCTGCTCCTGCCCTTCCTCGCAACCCACGGAGTAGCTGTAGCCATTGATCTTCACTGACACCTGAGGCACGGCGGCACTCCCTGCTGAGGTTGGCGGCGGCAGGGGCGCGTTAGCCGGCGAGCGCCCCGCGCACCTGAGCGATCAGGGCATCGAGCCGGCCCGCCACCGCGGCCACATCCAACCCCGACTGATCGGCTGAATTCGCAGGATTCGCAACGGGCGCCACGGGTGCGGCGGCTAGGGCAGCAATACGCTCCAGCGCCTGTTCCAGACGCGCCGCGGCCGCTTCGGCCTCATTTTCGTCGCTCAATCCCGCCTCCGCCGCATCCGATCGAACTTGAATTCATCAGGGTGAGAGGATTGAATGTCAAGCATGTTTGCTGAAGAATCCAGTGCGCAAGACGTAGGGCCACTGCCGCGAGCGGTGGTGGTGCACGGCCTTGCCGACGCACTGGCGGCACTGGCCCCGGGCGTGCCGGTCACCCTGCTGTCCGCCCCCGGCGCCGGTAGCTATGCCGGGGCGGGATGGTGGCGGGCTCTGGTCACCATGGCCCATGCCGCCCACCCGGACACGCCGTGCCACGACGTGCTCGACTGTGCCGATGCCCCTGGCCACGCCATGGCGGCAATCCGTGCCGGGCAATCGATCCTGGTGCTCGACCCCGCCTGCCCCGCCTTTGCCCGCGTCGCCGCGCTGGCCACCGTGCTGGCGACCCGCCCGCCGGCCCTGGACCTCGCCGAGCATGGCGCCGCCCGTCGCCTGCGCACGTGGTTGTCAGGCCTCCTGCATGATGACAGCACGCCGGTGTTGCGGTAGAGCGGCCCAATCGAGCAGCCCGGCCGATCAAGCCGGATGCGCCAAGCAAGAGGAACCCCCAATGCGGATCACCCAGCGCGTCAAAAAAATCCTCGACTGGTACGAGAGCGATAATCCCGGCACCAAGGGCAACCTTGCCCGCATCCTGATGGAGGGCAAGCTCGGCGGCACCGGCAAGTTGGTGATCCTGCCGGTGGACCAGGGGTTCGAGCATGGCCCCGCGCGCAGCTTCGCGCCGAACCCGGCCGCCTATGACCCGCACTACCATTTCCAGCTGGCCATCGACGCCGGGCTGTCGGCCTATGCCGCGCCCTTGGGCATGATCGAGGCCGGGGCCGACAGCTTCGCCGGTGCCATCCCGACCATCCTGAAGATGAACTCGGCGAACTCGCTGGCCCAGAACAAGGACCAAGCCGTCACCGCCTCGGTGAACGACGCGCTGCGCCTTGGCTGCTCGGCGATCGGCTTCACCACCTATCCCGGCAGCGAATACGCCTACGACCAGATGGAGGAACTGCGCGAGCTGGCCGACGAGGCGAAATCGGCGGGCCTGGCGGTGGTGTGCTGGTCCTATCCGCGCGGCCCTAGCCTGACCAAGGAGGCCGAGACGGCGGTCGACATCTGCGCCTATGCCGCGCACATGTCGGCGCTGATGGGCGCCCACATCATCAAAGTGAAACCGCCGACCGAGGCGATGGGGCTGGATGCCGCCAAGAAGGTCTACGAGGCGCAGAAGATCGACGTCTCGACCCTGGCCAAGC
>JBBQOT010000520.1:0-3179 GCA_038331165.1 Acetobacterales bacterium | reverse complement strand
TGACCCCAGCACCCGCCCGGTGAGTCCCGTCCCGGTATGCGCCATCCGGTCGTCCCACCGTCCCGCCCGGGTCAGCCGGTCCTTGATCAGCAGCCGCTGCGCCAGCGCCAGCACATAGGTGATCTGCACGGTCGCCATCGGCCGCCGCACCCCGTCGGGATTGTTGGTCAGCACGATCCCCGCCGACGTTAGCGCCTCCACGTCGCAGGAATCGAACCCCACCCCGAAGCGCGCGATGATCCGCGTGCGCAGATCCTGCCGGCCGATCGCATCAGCCAGCACCCCCGGCGACACCGCGCATATCGCGTCGTACCGCGCCATCTGATCCGCCGTCACCGTTTCGCTTGCCTCCGGCATGTATTCCCACGCGATCCCCGGCGCCTCCAGCAGCGCCAGCGCCGCAGGGTCGAAAAACGGCTGCCCCGTCGCCGCCACCAGGGCATCGCGGGTGATGCCGATATGCAACGTCCCCTGGCTCATTCCCGCCTCCCTACAGCGCGACCGTCATGCCGCCATCGATCGTCAGAACCTGCCCGTTGCAGAACGACGACGCCTCCGAGGCGAAATAGACCGCCGCCCCCCCGAGTTCCTTCGGATCGCCCCACCGGTTCATCGGCGACCGCCCGCTCACCCAGTCGTAGAATGTCTTGTTGGCGCGCACCACCTCGTTGGCCTCGCTCGGGTAGAACCCCGGCCCTATGCAGTTCACCGTGATGCCAAGCGATCCGAACTCCACCGCCAACGCCCGCGTCAACCCATGCAACCCCGCCTTTGACGCCACGTACGACGCGATCCCCGGCCGCGCGATGGTCCCCATCACCGAGGAAATCATGATGATCCGCCCCCACCCCCGCTTCGTCATCCCTCGCGCCGCCTCGCGCGACACCCGGAAGCACGCGGTGAGGTCAGTCTCCAGCACCTGGTTCCACTCCGCGTCCGTCGTTTCCAGCGTCGGTTTGCGTATGACGATGCCTGCATTGCAGATCACGATGTCGAGGTGCCCGCAGCGCCGCTCGATCTCCGCGATCCCCACGGCCACCGCCGCCCCATCGCCGACGTCGAAGGCCTGGAAACTGCATCCCGCCGTCGACCCTGCCAGCTCCGCAGCCCGCCGGTCAAGCGCCGCGCCATCGCGCCCGTTCAGCACCACATGCGCCCCCGCGCCCGACAGGGCCTGCGCCATCGCCCAGCCGAGCCCCCGCGACGACCCCGTCACCAACGCGACCTTACCTTCGAGCGAAAACATCTGCAGCATGCACGTTGCCTCCTCGCCGTTGCGCCGTTGACCGGTGTCTGCAATCTTGCCTAGCCAGAGCTGAAACGCCAAAGCGGACAATACCGTACCGTGCCGCCAGGCGCGGTCAAGCCGGGGGGAGTGCCACATGGCCGCGCATCCATCCACATCCCCCCCGAAACCCCGGGTGCTGGTGGGCGGCGTGTGGCACGAAACCAACAGCTTCTCCCCAGTCGCCACCGATCTCGACGCCTTCCGCCGCTTCCTCATCGCCGACGGTCCCGGCATGGCAGCTTCGCTCGCCGGCACCAATACCGAAATCGGCGGCATGCTCGACGCCGGCGCCGCCGCCGGCTTCGACATCGTGCCCGCCGGCTGGGCCGGCGCCGTCCCCTCCGGCATGGTCACCCGCGCCGCTGTCGATGCCATCATCGCCATGCTCCTCGCCGCCGCCGCCCCCCGCCCCGACGGCGTGCTGCTCGCCCTGCACGGCGCCATGGTCGCCGATGGCATCGACGAAGCTGACGCCCATGTCGTCCAGGCCCTACGCGACGCCGTCGGCCCCGACATCCCCATCGTCTGTACCATCGACTACCACGCCAACGTCTCGGCCTCCTTCGTCGCCGCCGCGGACGTGCTGATCGGCTACGATACCCTCCCCCATGTCGACATGGCCGAGCGCGGCCGCGAGGCCGCCACCGTCATGGCCCGCCTCCTCGCCGGCGCCGCCCGCCCCGCCAAAGCCTTCCGCAAACTCCCCCTCCTCACCGTCCCGCAGATGCAGGGCACCGCCGAGGCGCCGATGCGCGACCTCATGGCCCTCACCCACCGCCTCGAAGCCAGCCCCGATCTCCTCACCGCCTCCATCGTCGTCGGCTTTCCCTATTGCGACGTTCCGCAACTCGGCCTCAGCGTCCTCGCCTACGGCACCGAAGCCGCCGCTGACCACGCAGCCGACACCATCGCCGACGCTATCTGGCGCCGACGCGCCGACTTCAAGCCCACCCTCTTTGCCCCAGCCGACGCGGTCGCTGCCGCCGTGCGCGCGAACCGCGGCCCCATCTTCCTCGTCGAACCGGCGGACAACGTCGGCGGCGGCGCCCCTGGCGACGGCACGAACCTCCTTCGTGCCCTCCTTGCCGCTGACGCGCAGGACGCCGCCTGTGTCATCTGGGACCCCATCGCTGCCGCCGCAGCCGCCCGCATCGGCGTCGGCGGCCGCTACCGCGGCCCCATTGGCGGCCGCACCCTCGCGGCCCAGGGTACCCCCGTTCAGGTCGACGGTGTCATCACCTTCGCCGAGGACGTCCGCTACCGCCGCGATTCCACCTGGATGACCGGCCAACCCGCCAACATGGGCCTCGTCGCCACCATCCGCGCCGGCGGCGTCAGCATCATCGTCAGCACCGAGCGCACCATGCCGTTCGACACGCTGCACCTCCGCCTCCCCGGCATCGACCCCGCGCGGGCCAAGATGATCACCATGAAATGCGGCAGCGCCTGGAGCACGGCCTTCGGCGACATGGCCGTCGGCCACACCTATGTCGACACGCCCGGCATCTGCACCTCCAACCTCGAACGGCTCGCCTTCACCCGCCTGCCACGCCCTTTCTACCCGCTCGACCCCGCCGCCGCCTGGCCATGACGACCCGCCGGAGACCCTGAAACCCTGAGGAGAAGACGGACATGACGCCGATCAGGACAGCCATTCTCGCCGCCCTCGCACTTGCCGCGCCCGCCGCCGCGCAGGCGCAGCAGAAAGTCCTCCGCCACGTGCCGCAGGCCGACCTCAAAGTCCTCGACCCCGTCGTCAACCCCGCATTCATCACCGTCCAGCACGCCTACATGGTCTACGACCAGCTCTTCGCGCTTGACGCCAACCGCCGTCCCAAGCCGCAAATGGCCGAAAGCTGGACCCTTTCTCCCGACAACCGCACCTACACCA
>JBBQOT010000519.1:0-3184 GCA_038331165.1 Acetobacterales bacterium | reverse complement strand
CGGCCGCCAACTGGCCGAGGCCGCCCGCGCCCTGCACCCCGCCCTGCCGATCCTGCTCATCACCGGCTATGCCGGCAGCGCGCTGGGCCCGGGTGCCGCGCTGCCGCCGGGCGCGCAGCTGCTGCACAAGCCCTTCACCCTGGGCGTGCTGGCCGGGCGCGTGCAGGCGCTGGTGCCGCGCCGCGACTGATCCGGGGCGGGGCCCGGACTGGGCAACCCCGCCGCGCGGAACAATCCGGGCACCCGCCCGTCGGCAGTGAGGACCATCTTTCCGTCGATATCGAAGGCCTCACCCTCGGCCTCAGAACCAACGGCAGCGGCAACGCTCAGCGACTCCTTGGTTTTGAGATGGAGGAGGAAGCTGCCCTCGGTCACGCCCGCCTCGCCGCGCGTCCACCGAACGCCCGCCCGGACGCGCACCCCGCACCCGAACCACGTGCAAGGCGGCATATAACCGGCGGGTGCAGGCATCGATGTAGCGGATATCGTCCATG
Organism: Acetobacterales bacterium; assembly: GCA_038331165.1. Lineage (GTDB taxonomy): Bacteria > Pseudomonadota > Alphaproteobacteria > Acetobacterales > Acetobacteraceae > CAMDGX01. The sequence goes on along the minus strand of JBBQOT010000519.1, from coordinate 2,690 downwards.
ACCGACACCATACCAATGAGTTCGTACTACTATCAGTTAACACCGCCCTGCCGCCGCGCCAGGCCGCGCGGCATCGCCACGTTTCCTTAACCATCGCCGGTCACTCTGCCCCCGAGCCGCCCCGCGCGGCGCGGCAGCCAGGGACCCGACCAGCATGAGCGTGACACTCGAACAGAACGGCACACCGGTTGCGACCGGTCCGGCCCACTATTTCACGTTTGTCGACGCCTCGACCGTCATGGTGGTCAATTTCAGCGATGGCACCCGCATCGCCATCACCGATTTCAACGACGAGGAGGCTCAGGACCCGGTCTATGGCATCGAGGCCGCGTCGGGCGGCACCGAGGTCGCGAACCTTTGGATGTACGGGATGAATTCAATTGGCTCAGGCGCCACCTTCAAGGTGTACGACTACACCAGCGGTAGCCTGGGAACGCTGATCTACACCTATCTGAACACCAACGACGGCGACGCGACGATCCAGTTCCGCTACAATACCGCCACCAACACGCTGTCGATCTACACGTCAACGACCGGACACACTCCCGACACCGACGGCACGATCAGCGGCTTCTCCGGCACCCTCGCCACCAGTTCGGCGGTCTGCTTCCTGCGCGGCACCCGTATCCTGACCGACCGCGGTGAAGTCGCGGTCGAAACCCTTGCCACCGGCGACCGCGTCGCCACCCGTTTCGGCGGCCTGCGCCCGATCCGCTGGATCGGCCACCAGCGCTTCGACGGCCGCTTCGCCGGCCCCGACCAGCAGCCGATCCGCATCCATGCCGGCGCCCTGGGCGAGGGGCTGCCGCACACCGACCTGTTCGTCTCGCCGGGACATGCCATGCTGGTCGGCCTGGGCGGCGGTGAGGACGTGCTCGCCCACGCTGCCGCCCTGGTCAACGACATCACCATCACCCGCGCGCAGGTCGCCGGCGAGATCGCCTATTTCCACCTCGACCTCGGCCCGCACGACTGCGTGCTGGCCAATGGCACCTGGGCCGAGACCTATTTCGAGGACCACAACCGTGACAGCTTCCACAACGCCGCCCACTTTCGCGCCCTGCACCCAGACCACGTGGCGCACCGGCAGGGCACCTGCCTGCCGGTCATCACCGCCGCCCACGCGCGCGCCGGCGCGGTCCATGCCCACCTCGCACCCCGGCTGGCAGACGCGGAACTGACCCACGACGCCGGCATCCACCTCCTGGCCGATGGCCGCCGCATCCCGGCCGAATCCCTGGACGGGAATCGATGGGCCGCCACCATCCCCGCCGGCACCCGCAGCCTGCGACTGTGCAGCCGCTTCGTGCGCCCCAGCATGGTCTCCGACAGTTCCGACCACCGCGCCCTCGGCCTGATGGTGCGCGGCCTGGCGATCGGCGGCACCCCCATCGCCGCCGACCACCCTGCGCTCTCGCGCGGTTGGCACGCCGCGGAGCACGATGCCGCGGGCACCTGGCGCTGGACCGACGGCGACGCCACCCTGCCCGCCCGCCTGCTCGGCGATGGCGGCGCCACGCTCCTGCCGATCCGCGTGGTCATCGACGCCTGGCATGCGCCGCGCCTGTTCGCCGCCGAAGCCGCCACCACCCTGCGCGACGCCGCCTGAAGGAACAGCTGCCCACGCCTGGTGGCCCCGGTTGGCCGCATAACATGCATCGTCGGGCCAAAATAGACCCACCCGGCCGGATGTAAAGGCCAGGGCTCTGTCCTGGACCCGCCAGAGGCAGCGCCTCTGGACTCCATTTGTTTAAGTGTTGTTTGGGGAAGGGGGCCATCACAGTGGTTGAAACATCCCGATGGCCCCCTTCCCCAAACAACACTCAAGTAAGGGGTTCCAAGGGCGACGGCCGTCGCGCGAAGGCGCGCTCCGGATTTGGTGGGGTCGAGGGGCGAAGCCCCCGCCTTGCTTATTCCGCCTCAGGCCCTTAGCGGTCACTGGAGCGGTTCGGACCGCGCCCGCAGGAGCCCGCCGCATGAACGACATCACCCCGCCCTCGCGCCTTGCCCCCGACATGCTGGAGCCCGGCCGCTATGCCGTCGGCCAGCCGGTGTCGCGGCTGGAGGACCCGGTGCTGCTGCGCGGCGAGGGGCGGTTTACCGACGACATGAACCTGCCGGGCCAGGCCTATGGCGTGGTGGTGCGCAGCCGCGTGGCGCACGGGGTGCTCAAGGGCATCGACAGCGCCGAGGCGGCGGCGATGCCGGGCGTGCTGGCGGTGGTGACGGCGGCCGACCTGATCGCGGCCGGCATCAAGCCGATGAACGCCAACGTGATCGGCAAGAACCACGACGACCGGCCGATCCCCAAGCCGGTGCAGATGGCGCTGGCCACCGGCAAGGTGCGCTATGCCGGCGAGCCGATCGCATTCGTGGTGGCCGAAACCGCCAAGCAGGCCAAGGACGCCGCCGAGGCGGTTTTCGCCGATATCGACATGCTGCCAGCAGTGACGTCGGCGGCGGCAGCCGTGGCGAAGGACGCGCCGGTGCTGTACGACGAGGCGCCGGACAACGTGATCCTCGATTTCAAGTTCGGCGACCACGCGGCGGTGGAGGCGGCGTTCGCCCGCGCCGCGCACATCACCCGCATGACCATCGTCAACTCGCGCATCGTGGTGTGCGCCATGGAGCCGCGCGCGGCACTGGCGGAGTTCGACGCCGAAGCGGGCCGATACATTCTGCGCGTGGGC
>JBBQOT010000518.1:0-3185 GCA_038331165.1 Acetobacterales bacterium | reverse complement strand
ACTGGACCGCCGCGTCGCCTTCGCCGACGACTGCATCGGCGCCCCGGCCGAGGCGACGATCGCGGCCATGGGCAATGGCGATATCGCCGTGCTGGAGAACACCCGCTTTCACGCCGGGGAAGAAGCCAACGACCCGGCCTTCGCCGCCCAGCTTGCCGCCCTGTGCGACATCTTCGTCAACGACGCCTTCTCCGCTGCCCATCGCGCCCATGCCAGCACCGAGGGTGTCGCCCATCTGCGCCCGGCTTATGCCGGACGGCTGATGCAGGCCGAGCTGGAAGCCCTCGGCGCTGCCCTGTTGCACCCCGACCGCCCGGTCATGGCAGTCGTCGGCGGCGCCAAGGTGTCGACCAAGATCGATCTGCTGGGCAACCTGGTGGGCCGGGTGCAGGTGCTGGTAATCGGCGGTGCCATGGCCAACACCTTCCTCGCGGCCCAAGGGGTTCGCGTCGGCCGTTCGTTGCAGGAAGCCGAGATGCATGCCACCGCATTGGCGATCCTGGCCAAGGCGAAGGCGGCCTGCTGCGAGGTGATGCTGCCGGTCGATGCGGTCATCGCAACCGAGTTCAAGCCGAATCCACCGACCCAGACCGTGGCGGTGGGCGCAGTGCCAGGCGATGCCATGATCCTCGATATCGGCCCCGCTTCGGCGGCCGCCCTGGTGGCCAAGGTGGCGACGATGAAGACGCTGGTGTGGAACGGCCCGCTCGGCGCCTTCGAGACCCCGCCGTTCGACGCCGCCACCATGGCGCTGGCCCACGCCGTGGCCGATGCCACCCAGGCCGGCCGGCTGCGCAGCGTGGCCGGCGGCGGGGACACCGTCGCGGCACTACGCCAGGCCGGGGTGATGCAGAAAATGAGCTACGTGTCCAGCGCCGGCGGCGCCTTCCTGGAGTGGATGGAGGGCAAGATCCTGCCAGGGGTCGCAGCGTTGGGTTGATCCGCGGGCGGCCTGCGTTTACCCGGGATTCAGGATTTTGGCGGCACACTCACCGCATGATCTCGAATCTCTCGCTGTCGGCTTTCTCCGCCACCGGCCTGCGGCCCACCCCGCCACGGCCGCCCGATCGCGTGGAGGGGCCCACCCCACCCTCGCGGCGCCCGCCGGTCGAGGCCGCACCCCAGATCGACCGGGTGCGCGGCCAAAGCGAAACCCGCCCGGCGCAGGAGGCGCTGTCGCTCGGCGCCCGTCCACCCGCGTCAGCCCCTGGAAAGCCCTCGCCGCGCGGCTCGCTGCTCGACCTGTCAGTGTAGTCTGCCCCTAACCGGGGATTGAATTCGCGGCGCCGCAAGGGCACTTTGTGGCTATGCCCGACTTCGTCCGCCAGATCCCCGAAGGCGACAACCGCGAGCGCAATGTGTGCCGCGATTGCGGCCATATCGCCTATGAGAATCCAAAGATCGTTGTCGGCTCCGTGGTGGCGCATGGGGGCCGGGTGCTGCTGTGCCGCCGGGCCATCGAGCCGCGCCGCGACTATTGGACCCTGCCGGCCGGCTATATGGAACTGGGCGAGACCCTGCAAGCCGGCGCGATGCGCGAGGCGCAGGAGGAAGCCGAGGCCGATATCGCGCTGGACGGGGTGCTGGCGATGTACTCCATCAGCCGCATCGGCCAGGTGCAGGTGATCTTCCGCGCCCGCTTTGCCGACCCCGCCACCCCGCATTTCGCCGCCGGGCCGGAAAGCCTGGAGGTCGGGCTGTTCGAATGGGGCGATGTCCCGTGGGACCGCATCGCCTTCCCCACCGTGCGCTGGGCGCTGAATGCCTGGCGCGACAATCCCCGAGGGCCACTTGGTGCCCCCGCCGGCAACCCGGCGGAAGACCCGACGGGCACCGCACGGCCGGCCGGCGTGTGATGGCCCGGCCCCTGCCCCTGGGCACCGCAGCGTTGCTGGTGCTGCTGGCCGCCGCATCGGCGCTCGCTGATACCCCGCCGACCATGCTGCCGGGCAAGATGCCGGCACTGAGCCAGGGGCGGGGCAGCACCCTGCCGCGCTTCGCCCCGGCGCCGGTACCCAACCCCGACCTGGTCGCCCCGACCGCCCAGCGCGACAGCTCCGCGGTGCAGGTCTCGCCGGGGTTGACGCGCATGAGCGCGGGCCAGGCGCATGCCGGCGACGGCTTCGCCCGTGGCTCGGCCTATGCGGGCGAGCTGGAGCGACGCAACCGCGGCGGGCTGGGATCGACTATCGCGCCGAGCCTGAACCTGAAGATGCCGCTGCAGATCGAATTCCGGTAGCGACTAGTGGTCCGTCACTGACGGATAGCGCGGGCAGAGACGGACCACTAGCCGCATTTTGTGGGGCGATTCACCAAACGCTCGGCTAGCACGCGTTTGGATCGCACCACTAGCGCCCGGCGACGAAGCGTTCCAGCCAGTGGATGGTGTAGTCGCCCTTCTGGAAGCTGGGGTCGTCCAGGATGCGGGCGTGCAGCGGCAGGGTGGTCTTGACGCCGACCACCACGAATTCGGCCAGGCTGCGGCGCATGCGGGCGATCGCCTCGGCGCGGGTGGGGGCGTGCACGATCAGCGTGGCGATCATGCTGTCGTAGTACGGCGGCACGGCGTAGCCGGCATACAGCGCCGAATCGACGCGCACGCCAAGCCCGCCGGGCGCGTGGTAGGCGGTGACGCGGCCGGGGCTGGCGGTGAAGGTGTCGGGGTCTTCGGCGGTGATGCGGCACTCGATGGCGTGGCCGTTGAACGTGACATCGGCTTGCGTGTAGCCAAGCGGCTGGCCGGCGGCGATGCGGATCTGTTCGCGCACCAGATCGACGCCGCAGACCATCTCGGTGACAGGGTGTTCGACCTGAAGCCGGGTGTTCATCTCGATGAAGGCGAAGTGGCCGTCCTGGTAGAGGAATTCCAGCGTGCCGGCGTTGCGGTAGCCGAGTTTGGTCAGGCCGGCGGTGACGGTGGCGCCGAGTTCGTCGCGCTGTTCGGGGGTGATGGCGGGCGAGCCGGCCTCTTCCAGCAGTTTCTGGTGGCGGCGTTGCAACGAGCAGTCGCGCTCGCCGAAATGCACCACGTTGCCGTGGGCGTCGGCCATCACCTGCATCTCGATGTGGCGGGGGCGGTCGAGGTATTTCTCGATATAGACGGCATCGTTGCCGCAGGCGGCCTTGGCCTCGCCGCGGGCGACGCGCCACGCCTCCTCGAGCCCCTCGGGGCTGGCCGCGACCTT
>JBBQOT010000517.1:0-3186 GCA_038331165.1 Acetobacterales bacterium | reverse complement strand
GAGGAGCGTGGCTCCACCGGCCTCAAGGAGTTCGTCGCCTCCCATACCAAGGAACTCGCAGCCGACGTGCTGATCGCCTCCGACGGCCCGCGCGTGGCCGCCGCCATCCCCACGGTCACCACCGGCACCCGCGGCTCGTGGGGCTGTGACCTGTCGGTGCGTCTGCGCCCCGGCGGCGTGCATTCCGGCAATTGGGGCGGCATGATCGTCGATCCCGTGGTGGTGCTGAGCCATGCGCTGGCCTCGATCTGCGACCGGCACGGCAAAATCCTGGTGCGCGACTGGTTGCCGCGCAACGGCCTGCCGGTCCAGGTGCGCGCTGCACTCGCCGGCCTTGAACTGCCCAGCGAGGAATCGGCCACCATCGACCCGAACTGGGGCGAGCCTGGCTTCACCGCGGCCGAACGGGTCTACGGCTGGACCAGCTTCATCGTGCTGGCGATGATCGCGGGCCGGCCAGAAGCCCCGGTCAATGCCGTGGCCCCCTGGGCCAGCGCCAACATCCAGCTGCGCTACACGGTCGACAGCGACGTTGCCGGCTTCGAGGCGGCACTGCGCCGCCATCTCGACGAGGCCGGCTTCCCCGAGGTGCTGATCGAAAGCCCCAAGATCGGCATGCCGGCCAGCCGCACCGACCTGGACAACCCCTGGGTCCGCTGGACCGTGCGCAGCATGGAGCGCTCGCTCGGCAAGCGCGTGCAGGTGATCCCCAATGGCGGTGGCGGCCTGCCGGGTGATGTGTTCGTCGACCATCTCGGTGTGCCGCTGGTGTGGATTCCGCTGTCGTACAACGGCTGCAAGCAGCACGGCCCGAACGAGCATTTCCTCATCGCCCCGGCGCGCGAGGGGCTGGCCGCCTATGCCGGCATCTGGTGGGACCTGGGCGAAAAAGGCGTTCCGTGACAACCCTATAGCCAAACGCCGCGCGTGATGGCATGTGCCGAGGGAAATGATCAAGGCGCAGAACGAGAATGGCTGGACACGGGCACGTCGATCATCTTGGCGACAAGCGTATCGCACTGCTGATCGCGGTGCTGGCGCTGTTCCTGGCGGTGGTGGAAACCGGCGGCAAGAGTGCCCAGACCGAGGCGATCACCCGCAATGTCGAGTCCGCCAACCTCTGGTCGTTCTTCCAGGCCCGCACCATTCGCCAAACCATCGTGCGCACCGCCGCGGAGGAATCCGAACTGGCCAAGCTGGGCGCACAGGGCGAGCTGAAGACCGCGATCGAGGCCCAGCAGAAGCGCTGGCGCGACACCGCCGCGCGTTGGGAAAGCGAGCCCGAAACCGGCGAGGGCCGCAAGGAACTCAGCGAGCGCGCCCGCAAGGCCGAGGCGGTGCGTGACCGCAGCATGGCCGCCTATCACCTCTACGAATATGCCGCCGCCGCGTTCCAGGTGGCGATCGTGGTGGCCTCTGCCTCGATCGTCACCAGCGTGCCGCTGCTGGCGATCGGCGGCATGGTCCTCGGCGTGATCGGTATGATACTCGCCGCCTTAGGCTGGCTCGCCCCGACGATGCTTCACCTCTGAGTCGGGGCGACCCGCGACTGCCGTAAATCCGTCACTTGACCGTCACCGAGCGCTGTATAGAGCAAAGGCAGCGATGACAGGTGCGTGACGGACGTGCTTGCGATCTAATGTCATGGGCGCCGCGAACGGAGGCGGGCGAGGGGTGGGGATGAGCGAACGCAACGACGGCACCGAAACCGAACGCACCATGATGAGCCGCGCCGCCGTGCCCAGCGGCCCGGTTGACGGCACCGTCGTCCATGTTCTGGTGCTCGAGGTTGACGGCACTGCCCCGCGCCGGTTTCAGATACTGGAGACGGCGCTGATCATCGGCCGTGTCGCGCCGGCTGCCATCGTACTGGAAGGCACCGCGGTGTCGCGGCGCCACTGCATGGTCGATCGAGTCGGCGACCAGGTGCGGATCATCGATCTCGGCTCCACCAACGGCACCTATGTCGATGGTATCCGCACCGCCGAGTCGGTGTTCCTGGGCGATGGCGCGCAGATCCAGATCGGCCCGCACATCGTGCGCTACGAACGCCGCCGGCGGGAGGAGGCCTTGGCTGCCGCCAGCATGGCGAGCGACATTGCCAAGGCCCGCGACTACGTCAACGCCCTGTTGCCGCCGCCGATTGCCGACGGTCCGGTTCGTGCCGCCTGGACCTTTCAGCCCTGTGCCGCCCTCGGTGGCGACGCCTTCGGCTATCATCGCGACGGCGACTGGTTCCATGCCTATATCCTCGACGTCTCGGGCCACGGTGTCGGTGCCGCGATGCACTCGGTCAGCGTGATGAACGTGATGCGCCAACAGGCCCTGCCCGGGATCGACGTGCGCGACCCCGCGGCTGTGCTGGTCGGGCTGAACGACATGTTCGACATGGAAAAGCACCACGGCATGTATTTTACGATTTGGTGCGGCGTGCTGCATGTGCCGACGCGCACCCTCACCTTCGCCGCCGGTGGCCATCACCCGGCGGTGCTGCACCTGCCGGCGACCGGCGAGGTCCGCCCGCTGGGCACCCGTGGCGCAGGCATCGGCACCATGCCCGGCTTTGCCTATCGTTCCGCCAGCGTTGAACTGGCTGCCGGCAGCCGCGTGCACCTGTTCAGCGACGGGGCCACCGAATTGCCCGGCGCGGTCGCCGAGCCCTGGGGGATTCGCGATGCGGTGGAGACGCTCTGCGCCCCTGGCGACTGGAACCAGGCGCCGCAGCGCCTGTACCACCGGGTTCGCACCCTTTCGGGCACGCACCCGCTCGACGACGACTTTTCAGTCTTGACCGTGCAACTTGACTGAGCGCGCACCGATCCGAAGGAAGGATTCCCGCCGATGAACTATGAGATTGTGCCCATTGCCTCCGGCGCTTGTCGCGTCGTGCTTAAGGGACGCGCCGACGCCGCCGCGGTGGATGGGGTCGAGGCAGGCCTGATCGCCGGTCTGCGCGCCACCGGTGGCCATGTCGTTCTCGACCTTGCCGGCGTTCCCTTCATGGGGTCGCTCGGCATCCGCCTGCTGATCGGGATCGCGCGCCTGGTCGGCCGCCGCGGCGACCGCGTGGCCATGACCGGGGTGCAGCCGCAAGTGCTGGAGGTGTTCGAAACCATGGCGCTGTTCGACCTGATCCCCCATGCGCCAGACCAAGACGCCGCGCTGGTGCTGCTGGCCGGATGAACC
>JBBQOT010000516.1:0-3198 GCA_038331165.1 Acetobacterales bacterium | reverse complement strand
GGGCCAGCAGGGCTGCCGCGGCGACCGCCATGCCGGACAGGCAATAGCCGCACTGGCCCGCCTGCTCGGCGATCAGGGCGGCGATGATCGGGTGGTCGGCCAGGCCCTCCACCGTGGTGACCGCGCGGCCCGCCACCGTGCCGATCTCGCGACCGCAGGACTGGACCGGCGTGCCATCCACCAGCACCAGGCAAGCGCCGCACTGCTCCTCGCCGCAGCCGAAGCGGGTGCCGGTGAGGCGGAACTCGTCGCGCAGCACGTCGAGCAGTGGCGTGGTGGCCGGCGATGCGCTGGTGCGCGGCGTGCCGTTGATATTCAGGGTGGTCATGCCGTGGAGAACCCCGCAGGTGCAACGGTGGTGAAACCAGCGTTCTGGATGGCGGCGAAACGGTCGGTGGCGAGCTTGTGCGCCGCGATGGCCTCGGGGGTCATCTCGCGGGCCATGCGTGTTTCGTGATGGAAATGGTTATGAAAGTCCTGGCCGCGCACCAGCAGCGCACTGGGCTTGGCGGGGCCAACCGGGCGAACGCTGGTGGGGATGAAGCTGATGCCATAGCCGATGCGACGATCCGCGTTGTTGTTCGGACCGGAGGAGTGGATCGTCTTGGTATGGTGCAGCGAAAGTTGGCCGGCATGCAGCGGCACGGCGGTGCCCTGCCGGCCCTCGTAGCCCGGCAGGCCCTGGCCGCGGCGGATCATATTGTGCGCCGAGGGCTTGTCCTCGTGCTGCAACCAGGGGCCGTGATGGCTGCCAGGGATCATGTGCATGCAACCGGCCTCCACACTGGCTTCCGACAGCGCCACCCAGGCGGTGACATGCTGCGCGGGGTCGAGGTGGAAATGCGCGCCGTCTTGGTGCCAGAGGACGAAAGCGGCGGTGTTGGCCTCCTTGATCCACATGGTGGAGTGGAAAACCAGGATGTCGGGGCCGATCACGTCCTCAACCGCGTCGAGCACGCGCGGGTGGTGGACGATGGCGTCGGCCCAATCAAACAGTAAATAGGACTTCGACTTCTCGGGGAAGTCGAGCGCGTGGCCCATACGGTGTTCCCAGGTCTCCAGCCCGGCGCGGTGGTGGGCGACCTCGGCGGCGTCGAGCACGTCGATGCCGCCGCAGAAGCCGTCGCGCTCATACTGGTCGCACTGCGCCGGCGTGAGGATTTTCGGCATGGCAGGGCCCTCCGTTGCTGGCAGCGTAGCGCAGGAGACAGGGCAGCGGAAACCGTGCGGATTCGACAAATGCCAGATTGCCGATCATGCCGACCGCAGCGCGCGGCAAGGCGGGTGGGGCGGACCACCAGGCACCGAAAGGGATATGGGCAGGCATCGTCGCGGAGGCGGCCTTGAAAGACGGCTGCGGCGATGATGGTATGCTCGAACGGGCTGGCCAAGCCCCCGGAGAGCGACTGCCGATGCCCGAGATCGTGCCGATCCATCCGATGCGTGGTCCGAACCGTTTCAAGCTCGGGGTATTCAGCGCCAATGCCGATGGCGGGCTGACGCTGACGCGGGTGCCGGAACGCTGGCCGGCGCGGTGGGCCGACGTGGTTGCGGTGGCGCAGATGGCCGACCGGGCGGGGATTGAGTTCTTCCTGCCGATCGCGCGCTGGAAGGGCTTCGGCGGCGCAATGAACAGCCGCGAATGGAGCTACGAGACCTTCACCTACGCCGCCGCGCTGTCGGGTGTGACCGAGCGGATCGCGCTGTTTTCCACCGTGCATGTGCCGATGGTGCACCCGGTGTTCGCGGCCAAGGCGATGGCGACGATCGACCATGCCAGCGGCGGCCGCGCCGGGTTGAACATCGTCTGCGGCTGGAACCCCGACGAGTTCGAGCTGTTCGGGCTGGAGATGATCGACGATCGCTATGCCCAGGGGCTGGAGTGGTTCGAGGTCATGCGGCGCATCCATGCCGATGCCGGACCGTTCGATTTCAACGGCCGGTTCTACCAGCTGAAGAACGTGTCCGGCCGGCCGGCACCGTTGCAGCGGCCGCGGCCGATTGTGCTGAACGCGGCGTTTTCGCCGCCGGGGCGGGATTTCGCCGCACGGGCGGCGGACTACCTGTTCACCACCTTCACTGACATCGACCGCGGCCGCGCGCAGATCAACGACATGGCCGCACGGGCGGCGGCAACCGGACGGGAGGTGGGAGTGTACACCACCTGCCACGTGGTGTGCCGGCCGAGTCAGGACGAGGCCGAGGCGTATTACGAGCACTACGCGGTGACTGAACAGGATACAGTGAGCGTGGACAAGTACATGAGAGCCAAGCAGACATTCTCCGGCTCGCACGACGAAGAGGCGTATCGGGTGCATCGCAAGCGGTTTGCCGGCGGGGCGGGAACCTATCCGCTGGTCGGCACGCCCGAGCATATCGCGCGCGAGATGGAACGCATCGCCGAAGCGGGGTTCGCCGGCACGACGGTGAGCTTCGTCAATTTCAAGGACGAGCTGCCCTTCTTCATCGAGACGGTGTTGCCACTGCTGCGCGACGCCGGGCTCCGCACCTAGGAATACCTGACATGCTGCCAGCTTCCGACACGCTTCGCGTCTGTTTCGCCCATGTCGCCTATCAGATGCGGGCGCGGTTTGAGCTGCGCGAGAGCGGCATTGTCAGTTTCGAGGTGCGCGATCGCGCGGCGCTGGAGGCGCGGATCGCCGAGGCCGATGTACTTGTGGTCTCGGGCCTGTGGCGCAACGAGTTGACGGCCATGGCGCCGCGGCTGAAGTTCATCCAGTCGATCGGGGCCGGGACGGACCAGTTCGACCGCTCAACTTTATCGGCGCGCGGCATTCGTCTGGCGAGTGCCGCGGGCGTGAATGCACGAGCGGTGTCGGAGCATGCGATGTCCCTGATCCTGGCACTCGCCAGGCGGCTGCCCGAGGCGCGCGATAACCAACGGCGTAAAATCTGGCGCGGCATGATCGGCGACCTCGCGCAGCGCGAGGACGAACTTTCCGACAAGACCGTCGTGATCGTGGGGCTCGGGCGCATCGGCGGGCGGCTGGCGCAGCTTGCGAAGGCCTTCGATATGCGGGTGATCGGCGTGCGGCGTGATCCGGCGGGCGGGCGCGGGGCGGCGGACGAGGTGCATGCGCTGGCGGCCCTGCCCGGCCTGCTGCCGTCGGCCGACTTCGTGGCGCTGACATGCCCGCTGACACCCGAGACGACCAACCTCATCGATGCCAGGGCGCT
>JBBQOT010000515.1:0-3198 GCA_038331165.1 Acetobacterales bacterium | reverse complement strand
TGTCTCGATCGGCAAGCCCGCGTCACGCGCCCACTCCCCCATCGAGGCGTCGTAAAGCGTGATGTCGTCGTACCCAAGCTGGTGCAACAAAAACAGATCAACCGTCGCCGAGATCCCCCCGCCGCAATAACAAATCACCCGCTTATCCCGCTCCACCCCCTGCGCCGAAAACTTCGCCGCCGCATCCTCAAGGGTCGTGAACCCCTTGGTCGCCGGGTCGATCAACGTCGCCGCCGATACCTGCACGCTCCCCGGCACCCGCCCGGGCCGGCCATACCGGCTCGGCCCCACGCCGCGAAACAGATCGTCGCCCAGCGCGTTCACAATCACCGTCCCCGGCTGGCCCAGCGCCGCCAGCATCTCGGCCCGATCAACGAACAATCCCGCCCGCGGCGCCGCCATGAACGTCGCCGGCGGATAGCCACGCGGTGGCCCGCTCTCGCTCGCCCGCCCCTCGGCCCGCCATTTGTCGATACCGCCATCCAGCACCGCGGCATCGAACCCAAGTGCCCGCAACATCCACCAAAACCGCGTCGACATCCACATCGTGCCAGTGCTGTACAGCACCACCCGCGTCCCCGGCCCCACGCCGTGCCGCCCAAACGCCGCCGCCATCTGCGCCACCGGCGCCATCATGAACAGCAGCTTCGTCCCCTGGTCCGAAAACTCGCCCTGGATGTCGAGGAAATCCGCCCCCGGCACATGCCCCGCCTCGAACCCCGCCCGCCCCGGCACCGCCACATACGGCACATCGCTCCCCGGCGGCGGCGGCACCGTCGTGGTGGTGCAGTCGAACACCCGCAGCATCGGGTCGCCCAGCATCCCAGCCAGCGCCTCGGTGCTGACCAACGCCTGTGGATCGCGCATCGCCGTCCTCCCCCGTTTCTCCCCGAAGCGTCGCATGTCCGCGCCACCCTGGACAGCCCGCCCCCGCCAGCACACGCTGGCCCCCAACCACCAGGGAGAACCGCCATGGCACCCACCCAAAAGGCCGTCATCGTCACCGGCGCGGCCAGCGGCATCGGCTTGGCCATGGCCATCGCCCTGCTCACCGAGGGCCACCACGTCACCGCCGTCGACCGCAACACCGCCGGCCTGGCCGAGCTGGGGCACCGCTCCGCCAGCCTGCCCGGCGCCCTGCACCAGGTCACCGCCGACCTCGCCCAGCCCGACTCCTTCGCCCACGCCACCGGCGCCGCCCTCATCCGCTTCGGCCGCATCGATGCCCTGGTCAACAACGCCGGCATCGGCCAGTTCGCAGTTCGCGCCGACCAGCGCACCAACCCCATCCGCTTCTGGGAAACCACGCCGGAACAATGGGCGCGCTTCCTCGCCATCAACGCCACCGCGCCCATCAACATGGCCCGCGCCGTCCTGCCGCACATGCTCGCCGCCAAACAGGGCCGCATCATCACCGTCACCACCAGCCTCGGCACCATGGTGCGCGCCGGCCACCTGCTCTACGGCGCCGCCAAGGCCGCCGCCGAATCCGCCATGGCCGTGCTCTCCGCCGACCTCGCCGGCACAGGCATCACCTCCAACGTCCTGGTCCCCGGCGGCACCACCAACACCCCCCTGGTCGGCGAGGCCGCCGGCGACCCCGCCCGCATGCTCCAGCCCGAAATCATGGGCCCGCCGCTGCTCTGGCTCCTCTCCGACCAAGCCGCCACCGTAAACGGCCGCCGCTTCATCGCCGCCGACTGGGACCCCGCCCTGCCCCCCGACCGCGCCGCCGAAAAAGCCGGCGCCCCGATCGCCTGGCTCGGCATCGCGCGCATGCCAATCGAACCGGGCTGACACCCAATCCCGATCAATTGAACCCAGGGAAGTAAGACAAGGCCAGGGCTTTGCCCTGGACCCACCAAAGGCCGACGGCCTTTGGAAACCAATTCATAAGGTCCAGGGGCTTGGCCCCTGGTGGGTCCAGGGCGAAGCCCTGGCCTTGCTGTTTCGATACAGGTCCCGAGCTAACCCACGCCGCACTTGGCGCCGCGAGACACCGCTGATAGCCTCCGCCCAACAATTCCGCACCCGCCGCCAATGGCGGGGCGGCCAACGGCCCAAAGGGGGAACACATGCAACCGAACATCCCACGCCGATCAGCATTCATCGCCGCCATCGCCCTCGCTGCCTGGCTCCTGCCAGCCCACGCCAACGCCGCCGCCTGCCCCACCCCGCGCCAGATGGACGGCTTCAAAACCTGCGCCGACGTCACCAAGGCCGAAGCCGAAGGTGCCGTCACCTTCTACACCACCGACCCCGAGCCCGGCACCGCCCAGGTCGTCGCCGCCTTCAACAAGGCCTTCCCCAAGATCAAGCCCGCCTTCATCCGCCTCCAGGCCGGCAACCTCTACGCCAAGCTCGCCGCCGAGCGTCAGGCCCGCTCCTTCCTCGTCGATGTCATGGCAATCTCCGAATACACCTTCGTCACCGACCTGCAGAAAAAGGGCGGTTACCTGCAATACGACTCCCCCGAACTCCCCGCCTACCGCGCCGCCTTCAAAAGCAAGCCCGAGGGCTTCTGGACCTGGGGCTCGCTCATCATCGCCGGCATCGCCTACAACCCCCGGCTCGTGCCCCCCGGCGAAATCCCCACCAACTGGGACGACGCCATCAACCCCCGCTTCAACGGCATGCTCAACGTCAAGCTCTCCACCTCCGGCCTCCAGCACGGCATCTGGTACCGCATGCGCCAGCTCTACGGCGAGGATTTCTGGCAGAAATTCTCCGAAATGAAGCCCCGCGCCTTCGACAGCTACGTCCAGCAGTTCGACCGCATGGTCAACGGCCAGGACAAAATCGTCCACGGCGCGCAATACTCCGGCTACCTCCAGTTCAAGGCCAAAGGTGCCGAACTCGGCTTCGTCCAGCCAAAAGACGGCATGTACGCCGGCCAGCAAATCTACGGCGTCATCGCCGACGCCCCCCACCCCGAAGCCGCCAAGCTGTTCTTCGACTGGCTGATGGGCATCGCCGGCCAAACCGCCATCCAGAACGCCCATTTCCTCTCCTCGCCGCGCGCCGACACCCCGCCCCCGCCCGGCGGCATCTCCACCGGCGAGATGAAGCTGCTCTTCGTCGAAGACTGGGACGACTACCTGAAATCCCGCCCCGTCTTCACCCGCGAGTGGGACCGCATGCTGGGCCTGCGCTGATCCCCGCCGCATGATCCGCCCCATCCCCACCCCGCCGATATCC
>JBBQOT010000514.1:0-3199 GCA_038331165.1 Acetobacterales bacterium | reverse complement strand
CACCTGCCCGGCGCTTGGCGGGGTCAGGCCCAGGATGATGCGGGCCAGCGTGGTCTTGCCGCTGCCGCTTTCGCCAACAACGGCAGTGATGGCCGGGCGGCTGGCGTCGATGGTCATCGACAGGTCGGACAGCGCCGTCATCGCGCCATAGCGCTTGGTGACGTGCAGGGCTTCGAGGAGGGGTGCGCTCATGGTTCCCTCAGGCGAAATGGCACGCGGCCTGCTGGCCCGGCCCGACAGCGCGCACCGCCGGTTTTTCGCTGCGGCAGCGATCCTCGGCCTGCGTGCAGCGCGGATGAAAGGCGCAGCCGGGCGGCAGGTCGCGCAACAGCGGCGCCAGCCCGGGCAGCCCCTGCATGGTGCCGCGCGCCTCCAGCGACGGCAGCGAGGAGATCAGCGCCTTGGTATACGGGTGGCGCGGCCGGGTGATGATCTCGCCGATTGGCGCCACCTCCACCAGCCGCCCGGCGTACATAACCCCAAGCCGATCGACGAACTGCGCCATCAGCCCCATGTCGTGGCCCACCAGGATGATCGCGCAGGCCAGTTCGCGCTGCACTCGTGCGAGGGTTTCCATCACCTGGCGCTGCACCACGACATCGAGCGCGCTGGTCGGCTCGTCGGCGATGATCACCTTCGGCCGCAGGCAGATCGCAATTGCGATGCACGCGCGCTGCTTCATGCCGCCCGACAACTCATGCGGAAACAAACTGGCCACTTCGGGCCGCAGCCCCACGGTGCGCAGCAAGGCCGCGACCCTTGTGTCGAGTTCGGCGGCGGAAAGCCGAACCCCGTGGTCGGCCAGCGCATCGGCGATCTGCGCCTTGATGCGCATCACCGGGTTCAGCGAGTTCATCGACCCCTGCGGCACCATGGCGATGCCGGCCAGCCGCAGCTTGCGCATCCCTTCGTGGTCGAGCGCCGAGAGCTCCACCCCGTCGAGCATCACCCGCCCGCCGACGATGCGCCCCGGCGGCTTGATCATGCGCAGGATCGCCAGCGCCATGGTCGACTTGCCCGAGCCCGACTCCCCGGCCAACCCCAGCCGCTCGTTCGCCAGCAACGAGAACGACACGTCGTCCACCGCCTTCACGGCGCCCAGCGGGTGTTCGAACTCCACCCGCAGCCCGTCCACCTCCAGGATCGCGCTCATGCCGATTTGCGCAGGCGCGGGTTGGCGATTTCGTCCAGGCCGACGGTCACGAAGAACAAGCCGAGGAACACCAGCACGATGATCACCGTCGGCGCCATCCACCACCACCACCAGCCGTTGATCATGGCGGCGTTGAAGTTCACCCAGTACAGCGTCATCCCCAGCGTGGGCGCATCGATCGGCCCGAGCCCCAGCACCTCCAGCCCGATTGAGGCCAGGATCGCCGACGAGACGGCGTTGACCAGCGTCGCCGCCAGGTAAGGCAGGAGGTTCGGCATCAGCTCGAAGAAGATGATCGCCGGCCCCGACATGCCCGACATCCGCGCGATCTCGACGTATCCGCGCTCGCGCAGCGACAGCACCTGGGCGCGGATTGTCCGCGTCGGGTTCAGCCAGGCGAGCGAGGCCACCACCAGCGCCATCTGGTTCACGCTCAACCCGCCGCGAATGCCCACGGCGATGATGATGAGGACGAGGAGGCCCGGCACCGTCAGCCCGATATCGGCGATGCCGCGGATGATGGTGTCGACCCAGCCGCGGTAATAGGCGGCGATGAAGGCCAGCACCGTGCCGATGCCCACGCCGAGAATGCCGGCGATGAAGCCGATGCGCAGCGTCATCGGCGTGCCGGCGACCATTACCGCCAACAGGTCGCGCCCCTGCCGGTCGGTGCCGAACGGATAGCGCCACGACGGTGGCTGCAACGGGCGCACCGAAAGGGCGCGGGCGTCTTCGACATCGACCACGAAATGGCCGATCACCACGAAGGCGATCAGGAACAGCAGCAATGCGGCGCCGACCACCAGCGAAAGGTTGCGGCCCAGATAGCGGTAGAAGGCGCGCATCTCAGGTGCGCCGATAGCTGATGCGGGGGTCGAGCAGCGGGTAGAACAGGTCGAGGATCAGGGTCGCCAGTCCCAGCGACACGATCACGGTGAACACGATGCCCTGAATGAGGAAATGGTCGTTCTCGCGGATCGCCTGGAACAGCAGCGTGCCGATGCCGGGGTAGCCGAAGATCACCTCTACCAGCACCGCGCCCGACAGGATTTGGCCGAGTGCGAGGGCCAGTGCGGTGATTTGCGGCAGGATGGCATTGCGCAGGCAATAGCGGCTGAAGATGGTGAGGCTGCGCAGGCCCTTGCCCTCGGCGAACAGCACGTAGTCTTCGCCCATGGTGGTGACCATCATGCCGCGCATGCCGAGCGCCCAGCCGCCGGTGGCCACCAGGATGATCGACAGCGCCGGCAGGGTGGCGTGGCGGATCACGTCGAGCACGAAGGCGATGGACAGGGAGGGGGTAACGCCCATCGAGTAGCCACCGAAGATCGGCAGCAATGGCACCTGAAAGGCCAGCAGGTACATCAGGATCAGGCCGAGCAGGAAGAACGGAATGGCATGCAGTGCCCATAGCGGGGGCATCAGCCAGGCCATCCAGCGTGGCGCGCGCGGCCAGGCAAGCAGCGCGCCGAGGATGGTGCCGATGACGAAGGAGAGCATGGTGGTGAGGCCCAGCAGGCCGATGGTCCAGGGGATGGACTCGGCGATCATGTCGGCGACGGTGCGCGGGTAGTTGGCGATGGAGAAGTTGAAGTCGCCGCGCACGACATCGCCGATGTAGCTGAGGTATTGCTGCCATAGCGGCCGGTCCAGGCCGAAGCGGACCTCGTAGATCTTCACCATCTCGTCGATGCCCTGTTGCACATAGCCGCCCAGCTGGGCCTGTTGCAGCAGCTTGGTGCGCACGGGGTCCTGCCCCGAGAGCTTGGGCAGGAAGAAGTTGAGGGTGGCGGCGAGCCAGACGATGACGGCGAAGACGCCGCAGCGCTTGAGGATGTCGATCAGCTGCACTGCGGCGGTTTCTCCCTTAGGTCAGGCGGGCTGGAGGTTCCACAGCACCATCGGGAAGGTGAGGTGCCAGTGGGCGCCGTTGACGTAGGCGTTTTCGGCGGTGGGCCAGTTCTTCCAGTAGGTGGTGTTCATCGGGATGCGGTGATGCGACTGCACCAGCTGAATGTCCGGGAGTTCGGGCAGCCAGATTGTCAT
>JBBQOT010000513.1:0-3199 GCA_038331165.1 Acetobacterales bacterium | reverse complement strand
CACCCCGCCGCAGAACCCCGAGCGCCCCAGCATGGCGGCATGGACGCCGGTGACGCGCATCAGCGACCCCGTGTTCACGCTGCGGCGCAATGCCTACTATGTCGGCGTCGATCCTGCCGGCAACCAGCTGCCGTATATCGACGAGGTTCGCTTCACCTATTTCGCCGATGTGCAGGCGCTGAACCTGCAAGCCATCGCAGGCAATTTCGATATGCAGGAGCGGCATATCCAGATGACCAACTACCCGGTGTTCAAGGAACAGGAGCGCACCGGCAAGTACCGCGTGATCGCCTGGCCGACCTTCGGTGGATCGGATGCGGTGGTGGCTTTCAACCAGACCTACAAGGGTGATCCCGAGATCGCCAAGCTGCTCGCCACGCGGGATTTCCGCATTGCGTTGAGCCATGCCATCAACCGCGACCAGATCAAGGAATCGGTGTTCCTCGGCCTCGGCGAGGCACGCCAGGGGGTGCCGGCGCCATGGCACCCGTATTTCCCCGGCAAGGAATGGGCGACCAAATACACCGAGTTCAACCAGGCCGAGGCCAATCGGCTGCTCGACGGCATCGGGCTGAACAAGCGCGACAGCAGCGGCATGCGGCTGATGGCCAATGGCAAGCCCGCCACCATCGAGATCGGCGTGGTGCCCGCCTTCGCCGCCTGGCCCGACGTGGCGTTGTTGATTTCCAAGGATTGGGAAGCGGTAGGCGTGAAGACGATCGTGCAGCAGCGCGAGCGGGCGCTGCACTTCCGGATGAACGAGAACAACGAGCTGATGGTGGAGATGTGGAACGAAGACACCTCGGCGTTTCCGTTCACCGGCAACGCCAAGGTTGATCCGCGCATCCAGCCCAATCTGACCATCGCACCGCTGGTGCCCAAGCTGATCGCCACCGGCGGGCAAAACAACCCCGAGATCCCCGCGCCGATCCGCGAGATCATGGCGTTGATCGACACCGCCCGCACCGTGGGACCCGACGAGCAGGTGAAAATCGCCCAGCAGATATTCCGCATCTGGGTCGACAACCTGTACCAGATCGGCACGATCGGGCTGACCCCGATGGTGCAAGGCGTGGTGGTGGTTGGGGCGAAGTTCCGCAACGTGCCAACCACGCTGGGCAATGACTGGCCGTTGCGCAGCCCCGGCAACGCGCGCACCGAGCAGTTCTTCTTCGCCAAGTGACGCCTATGCCGGCCAGCACACCGCATCCAGGCGATGCCGCATGATCCGCTACATCGCCCGGCGGCTCATGCTGCTGCCGTTGTTGATGCTGCTGTACTCGTTCGTCATCTTCGTGATCATCCAGGCGCCGCCGGGGGATTTCCTTACCTCGTACATCGCCGTGCTGTCGGCCTCGGGCAGTTCGATCACCGCCGAACAGGTGGCCGGGCTGCGCGCGCAGTACGGGCTCGATCAGCCCTTCATCGTGCAGTACCTGCGTTGGGTGGCCAACCTGCTGCAAGGCGATCTCGGCTTGTCGCTGGAGAACCAGCGGCCGAACCTGGGGTTGATCACCGATGTGCTCGGGCTGACCGTGGCGCTGGCGATGATGTCGTTCGTGCTGACCTGGGCGATCGCGGTGCCGGCGGGCATCTACTCGGCTACCCATCAGCGCTCGCTGGTCGACCACACCATCAGCGTCATCAACTATATCGGCGTCGCCACGCCGAACTTCATGCTGGCGCTGGTGCTGATGTGGGTGGCCTTCGCCTATTTCGGCATCAGCGTGACCGGCCTGTTCTCGCCCGAGTTCGTCGATGCGCCGTGGAGCGTGGCACGGGTGCTCGACCTGATGGCGCATATCTGGCTGCCGGCGCTGGTGCTGGGCATCGCGGGCACCGCGCGGCTGACGCGCATCATGCGGGCCAACCTGCTCGACGAGTTGAACAAGCCCTATGTGGTGACCGCGCGGGCCAAGGGGATGAAGGAATGGCGGCTGGTGCTGCGCTACCCCGTACGGCTGGCGCTGAACCCGTTGGTCAGCACCATCGGCTGGTACCTGCCGCAGCTGTTCTCTGGCAGCCTGATCGTGGCCACCGTGATGAACCTGCCGAATATCGGCCCGCTGCTGCTGCGCTCGCTGATCAATCGCGACATGTACCTCGCTGGCAGCATTCTGCTGATCTACTCGTTCCTCACCATCGTCGGCACCCTGCTGTCCGACATCCTGCTGGCGCTGCTCGATCCGCGCATCCGGATGGAACGCTGATATGGCCGCGCCCGATGACGGCGCCGGTGCGCTGGTTGAGGACCGCATCGCGGTCGCCTCGAACTGGAAGCTGATATGGTGGCGCTTCCGCCGCCATCGGCTCGCGTTGGTCAGCGCCGTTGTGCTGATACTGCTGTACATCATCGTGCTGGTGCCCGACCTGTTCAGCACCCAGAACCCGGAGACCACCGATGCGCGGCAGGCGTTCATTCCGACGCAGGGCCTGCGGCTGTTCGACGACGGGCGGCTTGCCCCCTGGGTGCCGGCGATCGTGGGCAAGCGTGATCCGGTGACGTTGCGCATGGTGTGGACGGTCGATCCGGCCAAGAAGGTGCCGGTGAACTTCTTCGGCCGCGGCTACAGCTGGCGGGTGCTCGGGCTGTTCGAGACCAACGTGCACCTGATCGCTTCGGCGGACCCGAAGCAGCGCATCTTCCTGCTGGGGTCGGACCGGCTGGGGCGGGACCAGTGGTCGCGCATCATGCACGGCACCCAGACCTCGATGACGGTGGGGCTGGTGGCGGTGGCTCTTTCGACCATATTCGGCGTCGTTCTGGGCGGCATTTCCGGCTACGTCGGCGGCAAGACCGACAGCGTGATCCAGCGGGTAATCGAGCTGCTGCAATCGGTTCCCACCATCCCGATATGGCTCGCACTTTCGGCCGCCCTGCCACGCGACTGGACCCCGACCCAGGTGTTCTTTGCCATCACCGTCATCCTGTCGCTGGTCGGCTGGACCACGTTGGGGCGCGAGGTGCGCGGCCGGTTCCTGGCGTTGCGCGAGGAGGATTTCGTGCTGGCCGCCCGGCTGGCCGGCTGTTCGCGCATGCGCATCATCCTGCGCCACATGGTGCCGACCTTCGCCAGCCACATCATCGCCACCGCGTCGCTGGCCGTTCCGGTGATGATCATCAACGAGACCTCGCTGTCGTTCCTTGGCCTGGGCATCCGCCCGCCGGCCATCTCGTGGGGCGTGCTGTTGCAGGAGG
>JBBQOT010000512.1:0-3199 GCA_038331165.1 Acetobacterales bacterium | reverse complement strand
CCAAATCAATGCGCTGGTTCGACTGGTGGCACCTTGCACGACCACTAAAGGTAGTGGGATCAAAGGGTCTCTGACCCTTTGCGGGTCCCGTGGCGCGCCTTCGCGCCGCGACGGCGACGCCCTGGCCTTGCTTGGCCATGGGTCATCCCAAACAGTGATTGGTATCAAACGTCAATTGTTAGGTGGTGCGGCACTACTCCGGCGGCAGCAGCCCCAGCCGGCGCCACAGGCCGATGCGGTCGGCCAGCAGGCGGTTCACGGTTGCGGTCATTTCGGTGCGCGCGATGGCTGGGTCGGTGACTGGCTTACCTTCGCGCACCACCGAGCGGCCGGTGAAGGTCAGGCGGCCGAGGATGTGTTCCACCAGGGCGGCGGGGTCGCTTCGGCCGTCCAGCAGTTCCGGCAGCATCAGCGTCTCGGCGAAATCGACGCCCACGCCGCTGCCGGTCACCGGCGAGGCCAGCACGCCCAGCGCGCCGCCGAGGCCGTTATAGGCACCGATGGCGGTGTTCAGCGCGCGCGACGCCGCCGCGGCGCCCGGGTCGGGTGCGGCCATCGCCGGATGGGCCAACCCGCCGGCCATCAGGAAGGCGGCGGCCTGCAGCGTTTCAGACAGCGGCTGCTGGGCCAGCACCGGGGTATTGCGCAGTTCGCGGATGCTCATCGGCCCTTCGGCCAGGCGGGCCAGGATGGGGGTGTAGATGTCCATGCGCAGGCCGAGCTGGCCGATGCCGGTAGGGATTTGGATGTTCGCCTCGTTTTCCCGCCCGGTGCCGACGATGTTGAGCCCGTCGAGCATCTCGCGCTGCTCGCCCGACAGCGGCTGGTCGGTGCCGCGGCGGTAGATGTCGCGACGGAACGAACGGTTGGCGCCGAAATCGCGGATCATCTCGCGCAGGCGCTGGTCGGTGACGCCCTGGAGGATTTTCAGCGTGGCCGGCGGCACCGCCACGGCGTCGATGTTCTCGATCAGGGTGGCGCTGCCGATGTAGCCCACCTTGGCCTCGCCCATCACGTCTTGCACCTGGGTGAAGGTGGTGGGGTCCCAGTTGGCGTTGAGGTATTCGTGGGCGAGGTATTTGGCATCCATGTTGGCCGTCGCGTCCAGCCGGGCGGCGACTGCGGGGTTGGCGGGGAAGAAGGCCGCGTCGCCCTTGATCATCTCGCGCATGTAGCCGATCGCCGCCTGGGTCACCTCGGCCGAGTTGCCGGGGTGGACGCGGGCGTATTCGCGCATGAATTTCTGCACCGGCAGCAGCGATGCCCAACCGGCCAGGGCGTTGTAGCTGATATACACCAGCCCGCCCGGGGCGAGGTAGCGGCGGATCGCGGTTGCCATCTGCAGCCGCGTGGCCGCCGACACCCAGCTCCATATGCCGTGAGCGACAATGAAGTCGAATTGCGGGAATTTTCCCTCGGGCGCCTCGGCCATATCCTCGAACGACTGTTCGTGGAAATGGGCGTTGGTCAGGCCGGCGGAGGCAGCCAGGCGGCGGGCGTTTTCGACATGGGAGGGGTTGAAGTCGAAGCCGTGGAACGCGCCGTGCGGCAGGGCGGCGGCGAAGATGCTGGCCGACAGGCCGTGGCCGCAGCCCAGCTCGGCCCAGCGGAACGGCCGGGCGATGTCGGGTGGGCGGTGGCCCAGCAGCATGGCGGCGGCGCTGATCCAGCCCGGCGATATCTCGCGGTAGAATCCGGTGGTGTAGGCCACGTCGTGCACGTAGCCGTCGTTCCAGGCGGCCATGGCCGGCTCCTCCGCAAATGTATGGCACGCAGAGGGTCGGGCCGCCGCGCGTTGGTCGGATGTAGCCTAGGGCAGCCGTTCGGGGCGCGCCAGCGGGTGGGCGGGCGCCAGCGGGCGGGCGGCGAGGGCGGCGGCCAGCTGGGCGACCAGGCCTGGCCAATCACGCGGGGTGGCCGGGCGGAACAGGCGCAGCGCGGGATACCAGGGGCAATCGGCGCGCCCGGCCAGCCAGCGCCAGTCGGGCGCGAACGGCAGCATCACCCAGCAGGGCACGCCCATGGCACCGGCCAGGTGCACCACCGCGGTATCGACGCTGACCACCAGGTCGAGCCCGGCCAGCACGGAAATCGTGTCGTCGAAGCCGGCCAGTTCGGCGTCGAGGTCGAGCAATGGTGCCGGGCCCGGCCAGTGGCGGGCCTCGGCGGCGGGCGGGCCTTTTTGCAGCGCGACGAAGGCCACGCCGGGCACTGTGGCGAGCGGTGACAGCGAAGCCAGCGAGGTGCTGCGGTTGATGTCGTTGTTGTGGGTCGGCCGGCCGGCCCAGGCGAGGCCGATGCGGCGCGTGCCGGCAGGAAGGCGGGCATCCAGCCGGGCCTTCCAGGCGGCGGCCTTGTGCGGGTCGGCGGCCAGATAGGGAAGCGGCTGCGGGATCGTTTCCAGCCGCGTGCCGTGCAGCAGCGGCAGGCTGGAGAACGGGCAATATGCGGCAAAGGCGCGCACCTCGTCCCATTTCGCCACCAGCTCCAGCCCGGGGTGGATGGCGGCGAGCACGGGGTGCAGCTCGGCGCTGGCCGCCACCACCACATCGGGGGCGCGGGCCAGCACCCAGGGCAGATAGCGGGCGAACATCACCGCGTCGCCATAGCCCTGGTCGGCGATCAGCAGCAGTCGGTCGCCGGTGGCAGCGCCGTTCCATTGCGGCTGGTCGGTGGGGGGCAACAGGGCGGGAGCGCCGGGGATGCGCCAGCGCCATTCGTATTCCGGCCAGCCGGCGGCGAAGTCGCCCGTGGCCAGCAGCGCCTGGGCCAGCTTCATGTGGCCTTCCGGCATGGTCGGGCGCAGTTCGAGGGCGGCGCGGGCGGTGGCGATGCAGGCTGGCAGTTCCAGGCGGTCGTAGAGCACCATGGCGAGCTGGAACAGGCCGAGCGGGTCGGCCGGGTCGCGTGAAACGGCGTGGCGGGCGGCACCCAGCGCTTCGTCAAGCCGGGCCTGCATGCGGCGGATTTCGGCCAGGTTGCGCCATACCACGGCACCGCCGCCACGCTCGGCGGCTTCGGCCACCAGGTCGCCGGCCGCGTCGTGGCGGCCGCGGCGGAAGGCGATCAGGCCGGCCAGCAGCAGCGCGTCGACCCGCTCCGGCTGGGCGGCGCGCACGTGGTGCACCATGCGGGCGGCAGCGTCGAGTCGGCCGGCATCGTAGTATTCCTGGGCGACGGCGAGGATTTCTCCGGCCGG
>JBBQOT010000511.1:0-3202 GCA_038331165.1 Acetobacterales bacterium | reverse complement strand
CCTCGCGGAACAGGCCCTGGTGGATCTGCTGGCGCAGGTCCCGGTTGGTGGCGGCGATGATGCGCACATCGGTCGAGATGGCGGTACGGCCGCCGACCGTGGTGTATTCGCCTTCCTGCAGCACGCGCAGCAGCCGGGTCTGGGCCTCGGCCGGCATATCGCCGATCTCGTCGAGGAACAGCGTGCCGCCGGCGGCCTGTTCAAAGCGGCCGGGAGCGCGGTTGGTGGCACCGGTGAAGGCGCCGCGCTCGTGGCCGAACAGCTCGCTTTCGATCAGCTCGCGCGGGATGGCGGCCATGTTGATGGCGACGAAGGGTCCGCCGCGGCGGCGGCCGTAATCGTGCAGCGCGCGCGCCACCAGCTCCTTGCCGGTGCCAGACTCGCCGTTGATCATCACCGTGAGGTCGGCGGTGGTGAGGCGAGCGATGGTGCGATAGATTTCCTGCATCGCTGCTGAGCGGCCGATCAGCGGCAGCTTTTCGTCGGCGTCGCGGGGGGTGCTGGGGGCGTGCACGGCCACGCCGGAGGGTGCTGCCAGGGCGCGGTCGACAACGGACAGCAGCTCGGTGAGGTCGAACGGCTTGGGCAGGTATTCGAAGGCGCCGCGCTGGGTGGCCTTGACCGCCGTTATCAGCGTCGACTGCGCCGACATGACGATGATGCGCAGGTCAGGGCGGATGCGGCGGATGCGCGGGATGAGGTCGAGCCCGTTGCCGTCGGGCATCATCACGTCGGTGATGACCAGGTCGCCCTCGCCCTCCTCCACCCAGCGCCACAGCATCGAGGCGGTGCCGGTGCTGCGCACCTGGTAGCCAGAGCGGCCGAGCGCCTGGGTCAATACCGTGCGGATCGAACGGTCATCATCGGCGACCAGGATGGTGGGGAGGGTGGCGCTCATGGCCCTGCCCTCAGCCCCGGCTCTCGTCGTCGACCATCGGCAGCATCAGGCGGAAATCGGTGCGGCCGGGACGGCTTTCCACCTCCACCAGCCCGCCTTGATCGCTGACGATCTTGGCGACCAACGCCAGACCCAGCCCGCTGCCGGAGGGCTTGCCGCTGACGAAGGGGTCGAACAGATACGGGCGGATGTCGTCGGCGATACCCGGTCCGTTGTCGCGCACGGTGACGAACAGCGGCAGGTGCCGGCGCGCCTCGCTGCCGGGCACGGCGAGGCGCACGCCTTGCTGGAAGCCGGTAATCAACTGGATCTCACCGTGCTGAATGTCACCTTGCACGATCGCCTCGGCGGCGTTCTTCACCAGGTTCAGCACCACCTGCACCAGTTGATCGCGGTTGCCGTGCACCGGCGGCAGCGAGGGGTCGTACAATTCGGTG
Source organism: Acetobacterales bacterium (assembly GCA_038331165.1). Lineage (GTDB taxonomy): Bacteria > Pseudomonadota > Alphaproteobacteria > Acetobacterales > Acetobacteraceae > CAMDGX01. Next base: position 1,867 of record JBBQOT010000511.1, on the reverse strand, counting down.
AAGCGGATCGAGGCGGCGAAGCCGGTCTGGGCGAGGCGGCGGACGTGTTCCAGCACGCGATGGATGTTGACCGGGCCGTTCTGCACGGGTCTTTCGCCGAACGCCTCCATGCGGTCGACCAGGTCGCGGATGCGGTCGGCCTCGTCACGGATCAGCACGGTCAGCTCGCGGTCGGCTTCAGTCACGCTGGCCTCCAGCAGCTGGGCGGCGCCGCGGATGCCGGAGAGCGGGTTCTTCACCTCGTGCGCCAGGATCGCGGCCATGCCGGAGACCGACCGGGCGGCGCCGCGCACCGTCATCTGGCGGTCGAGCGCACGCGCCGCGGTGGCGTCGTGCAGTACCAGCATCACCGCGCCTGGCTCCTCGGGCAGTGGCGCGCCCTGGACGGCGATGTTCATCCGGCGCAGGCGCGGGCCCTCCAGCGTCATGTCGTGATCGGCGACGCGGGCATCGTGCTGGCGCACCTGCTCGACCAGCAGGAACAATGGGTTGTCCCGGGCGAGGAAGTCGGCGAGGGCGAATTGCGGGGCGGTGGTGGCGGAGACGCCGAGGAACTGTTCGGCGGCGCTGTTGATGAAGCGCAGGCGGTTGGCGGCATCGAGCACCACCACCGGTACCGGCAAGGCGGCCAGGACTGCTGCCGATTCCGGTGGGGCAGCGGGGCGGCGGCGGTCGGCCAGCCGCACGGCGTTGCGCAGCATGCTTCTCATGCGGCTTCGGCCATGACGGTATCGGCTGCTTCGCGAACCCTTTGGGCGCCCCGGTCGATCAGCGGATCGAAGAAGCGGTCGATGCGGTCGAGCACGGCGGCGACATCGGGCAGGCGCATCACGGTCGCGCGGAAATCCGCCGAGCCGGCCAGGCCGCGCGAGTACCAGGACAAATGCTTGCGCGCCAGGCGCATGCCCGGCTCGGTGCCGAAATGCGCCTGCATGGCGGCGTAGTGGCGCAGCATGATCGCCTTCTGCGCGGCCAGGTCGGGTTCGGGCAGGCGTTCGCCGGTGCGCAGGAAATGCGCCACTTGCGCGGGAAACCAGGGACGGCCGTAGCAGCCGCGGCCGACCATCACGCCATCGGCGCCCGAGCGGCGCAACGCGGTGGCCGCGTCATCCTCGGTGACGATGTCGCCATTGACGATCACCGGCAGGTTTGTGGCGTGGCTCACCGTGGCGACGAAATCCCAGTCGGCAGTGCCGGTGTAGAACATCTGGCGGGTGCGGCCGTGCACGGTCACCATGCGGATGCCGCTTTCCTCGGCAATGCGGGCGAGGCGGGGGGCGTTGAGCGAGGCGTGGTCCCAGCCCATGCGCATCTTGAGAGTGACCGGCACCGGCACCGCGCGCACGGTTGCTTCCAAGATGCGGGCGGCGGCGATTTCATCGCGCATCAGGGCGCTGCCGGCGGCCTGGCCGACGGCCACTTTCTTCACCGGGCAGCCGAAATTGATATCGACGATGTCAGCGCCCTTGGCCACGGCGATGCGCGCGGCCTCGGCCATCGCATCGGGATCGCAGCCGGCGAGTTGGATCGAGGTGGGGCGGCCGTCCATCTCGGCCATGCGCAGGGTGGCACGGTTCTCACGCACCATGGCCCAGGAGGCGATCATCTCCGAGACCACCAAGCCGGCGCCCAATTCGCGCGCCAGGCGGCGGAACGGCAGGTCGGTGACGCCGGACATCGGCGCCAGGATGACGGGCGTGTCGATCACCACGCCGCCGCCGAGATCGATGGGAGAAAGATCGACCGACGCGATGCGTGGCAAATTTGAGTCGGGATTGCCCATCATTTGGGCAAACTACTGGGTGAACCCGCGCCACGCAATGTCTTCATTGGGCGATTGGGACCCGTTGACGGCGGTAGAACGGAC
>JBBQOT010000510.1:0-3204 GCA_038331165.1 Acetobacterales bacterium | reverse complement strand
GGTCGGCGCCGGCGGTGCCGCCTGGTGGTTCTTGCGCCCGCCGCCCGCGCCGGTGGAGCAGGCGGCCATTGCCCCACCCGTCACACCCGTCACACCCGCCCCGCCCGTCACGCCCGCCCCACCCGTCAGCCCTGACTGCGCCGAGGCCGCCGACGTGCTGAGCGGCAAGTGCTCGCCCGAGAAGCTGCGCGGCCTGCTGCCGGAAGAACAGACAAGGCTGGGCACCGCGCTGGCCGGCATGGGCGATGCGCGCGCCGGCAACCTCGCCGTTGCATTGCTGGGCACCGCGGCGGCGGCCAACCACGCCCCGGCGCGGCTGGCACTGGCGCGGATGTACGACCCGATCAGCTTCCGCCCCGGCGGCGGGTTGCGCGAAGCAAACCCCACGCGGGCGCTGGACGAATATGGTAAGGCTTCCGAAGGCGGGCTTGCCGCTGCCAAGGTGGCGCGCGAGGCGCTGGTGGCAAAGCTGAAGCAGGACGCCGCGGGCACCGATCCCGCCGTCGCCGAGCGTGCCCGCACCGCCCTATCCAGCGCCGGAATCCCGTGACTTCAGCAGGAGGATCGCCAATGCGTCGCCGCACAATGATCGCCGCCGGTGGCGCGGCACTCCTCGCCGGGCCGGCGCATGCCCAGCCTGCTGCCGCACCCGCCGCCGCCGCCCCGCCCGCCGCGACACCCCCGGCACCCCCGGGCGGGCGCGAGGCAATGCTGATGCCAGGCAAGCGCACGCTGCGCCAACGCGTGCTCACCCGCCCCGGCGCCGGCTATCGCCCACAGCCCGGCGGCACCGCCGCCGCCACGCCGCCCAGCCCGCTGACCCCGCTGTATGTCTTCGCCCGCCAGGCCGGGCCGGACAGCAAGCCCTGGCTGGAAGTGGGAGCGGCCAGCCGCGGCGCCACGCTCGGCTGGCTGCCCGAGGAACAGACCATCCCCTGGCTGCACACCATGACCGCGGCGTTCCACAACCCTGCCGGGCGCGAGCGCACACTGTTCTTCCGCGATCGCGACTCCCTCCTGGCCATGCTCGGCGGCGCCTCCCCGCCGCAGGAAGCCCGCCAACTGGTCGCCGCCGCCCAGCGCACCCCGCGCCCCGAGAACTTCCCGGTGGTGGCGATGGAGCCGGCCGCCCACATCGACATCCGGCGCCAGTTCTACCTGCTGCCCATCCTGCAAGCCGAAAGCGTGTCGCTGCAGGACGGGCGCGAATACCGCATGTTGGAGGTCGCCTCGATCCCGCTGGCCGGCGATACCGCGGCTGGGCCGCAGACGCCGTTCACCGTCGGCATTGCCTTCGTGGTCGACACCACGCTGTCGATGGACCCCTACATCAACAAGGTCCGCGCGGCTCTCACCGAGTTCGTGAAGGCAACAGCCGCCGAGCCCGGCGCCCCCACCCGCTATGCGCTGATGGGGTTCCGCAACAACCTCACCCGCCAGCCGCGGCTGGAATACCTCAACCGCGTCTTCGCCCGCTTCGCCGACAGCACCGACGCCGACGGCTTCATCCGCAAGATCGCCGACATCAAGGCCACCACGGTGGACAGCCTGTCGTACAACGAAGACAGCTTCGCCGCCGTGGCCGAAGCCATCGACAAGCTCGACTGGGGCGACATCCAGGGCCGCGTGATCATCCTGGTGACCGACGCCGGCAGCCTGGTGGCCGCCGATCCGCTGTCGGCCACCCGCATGGGGCCGGAGGAACTGGGCAACAAGGCGCGCGCCGCCGGCGTGGCGCTGATGGCGCTGCACCTGAAAACCCCGCAGGGCGTCAACAACCATGCCTTTGCCGAGCGTCAGTACACGACGCTCACTTCAATACCGCTGCCAATTCTGGGGCCGCAATACTTCCCCGTGCCCAATGGCGACCCCGACGCGCTGGACCGCGTGGTGCGCGACATGATGGGCAAGCTGCGCGCCGTGCGCACCGACCAGGCCGCAACCCTGGCCAGCCGCACGCCGCCCAACCCCGAAGACCGCGCCGCCATGGTCGGCCACGCGCTGCGCCTGGCCTGGCTCGGCCGGCAAGACCGCGCCGCTGCCCCCGACCTGGTGCGCGCCTGGGCCGCCGACGGCTACAAGGGCACCAACCCACCGGAATGCCTGGAGGTGCGCGTGCTGCTGACGCGCAACCAGCTCAACGACCTCGCGCAATCCCTGCGCCTCATCATCGACCAGGGCCGCTCCAACCTGCTTGACAGCAACGCCATGTTCGACCGGCTGCAATCGGTTGCCGCCCACCTCGCCCGCGACCCCGACGGGCTGCGCCAGCGCGGGTTGGAAAACCTCGGCGGCATCCTGGGCGAATACCTCGAAGGCCTGCCATACGTGTCAGACATCGCCACGCTCGACCGCACCACCTGGCGCAACATGGGCGGCGGTGCGCAAACCGAGCTGCTCGACACGCTGGAATCGCGCCTGCGACTCTACCAGGACTTCAACCGCACGCCCGAATTGTGGAAAAGCTTCGACGGCGGGCGCGACACCGGCGAGGCGGTCTATCCCGTGCCCTTGTCGGCGCTGCCGTGAGCGCCCCCCTGCTCGATATCCGCAACCTGCACGTCACCCGCCGCGCCGGGGCCTACGCCTTCCGCCTGGAGGTGCCCGGCTTCGCGCTGCCGGCCGGGTCCTGCGTGGCGCTACTGGGCAAGTCGGGCAGCGGCAAAAGCACCATGCTCGACCTGCTCGCCCTGGCGCTGCCGCCGGACGGCGCCGAGCGGTTTGCCTTTGCCCCTTCGGGCGAAACCATCGACCTCGCGGCCGCCTGGCGCGGCGGCGCCGCGGTGCAAGACCGCACCCGCGCGCAGCACATCGGCTACGTGCTGCAAACCGGTGGCCTGCTGCCCTTCCTGTCGGTGCGCCGCAACATCGCGCTGCCCGCCGAGATCGCCGGCCGCCCGGCACCCGGCCGCGTGGAACAACTGGCTGCCCGGCTCGGCGTCGCCCACCACCTCGACCGCATGCCGCACGCGCTGTCGGTCGGCGAGCGGCAACGCGTCGCCATCGCCCGCGCCTTGGTGCACCACCCCCCCCTGGTGCTGGCCGACGAGCCAACAAGCGCACTCGACCCGGCCCTCGCGGTTGAGGTGATGGACCTGCTGCTGGCCGAAACCCGCGCCGAGGGGGCCGCCCTGTTCGTCGCCACCCACGATCACGACGCCGCCGAACGGCTGCGGCTGCCGGTCGTCGCCTTCGAAATCACCC
>JBBQOT010000509.1:0-3204 GCA_038331165.1 Acetobacterales bacterium | reverse complement strand
GCGGGGCCAATCGACCCACAAATCTACCACACGCTTCCGCGTCGCGTTAAGTCCGACAGGCTGCTAGTCTACGACACGCTGTTCGCGCTGGATGCCGGCAATGTCGTGCGGCCGCAGATGGTGGAAAGCTGGACCACGAGTGCGGACGGGCTGGTGTGGGTATTCACGCTGCGGCCGGGGATGGCGTTTCATGATGGCGCGCCGGTGACGGCGGCCGATGTCGTGGCCTCGTTACAGCGGTGGGTGCGGCGCGACGGGTTCGGCCAGCAGCTGGCGCTGCGGACGGCGGCGATGGCGCCGCTCGATCCGATGCGGGTGCAGATCACGCTGAAAGTGCCTTGGGGGTTGGTGCTGGACGCGCTGGCCAAGCCGGGCGGGTCGGTGCCATTCATCATGCCGGCGCGGATCGCCAGCGGGCCGGCGGACAAGCTGATCGACGATCCCACCGGATCGGGGCCGTTCGTGATGAAGCGCGATGAGTGGCTTGCCGGGGACCGGATCGTCTATACTCGCAATGTCGGATACGTTCCAAGGGCGGAACCGGCGAGCGGACTGGCGGGCGGCAAGCGGCCCGGATTTGACAGGTTCGAGTATCGCATCCTGCCGGACAGCCAGACCGCGATCGCCGCGCTGATCCGTGGCGAGATCGATATCTTCGAGGAAATTCCGCCCGACCTGCTGCCGCTGCTGAAGAACCGGCCGGAGATCAAGGTGGCGCGGACCAGCGATATCGGGCCGCAACAGGCGCTGCGCATGAATCAGGTCCAGCCGCCGTTCAACAACGTCAAGCTGCGCCAGGCGGTGAGCTATGCCATCGATCCCGAGGCGTTCCTGCGGGCGCTGAACGACGATACGTCGCTGGTCGGACGTGCCTGCCCATCATTCTTCACCTGTACCTCGCCGTATTTCGCCGATGTCGGCTGGCCGAAACCGGACCTGGAGAAGGCGCGCGCGCTGGTGCGGGAGAGCGGCTATGACGGCACCCCAGTGGTGCTGCTCGACCCCGTCGATGTGCCGCTGTCGCATTACCACGTCGTGCTGGCCAACGCGGTGTTCCAGAGCATCGGCCTCAAAACCGACCTGCAGGCGATGGACTGGGGCACGCTGACCGCGCGGCGGGTCAGCAAGGCGCCGGTCGACAAGGGCGGCTGGTCGGTGTTCATCACCGGGCCGTCGGGGGTGGATGTGATGGAGCCAATCAGCCATTCGGCAATCCGGGCCAATTGCGACCGCGCCTTCTTCGGCTGGGCGTGCGATGCCGAGATCGAACGCATCCGCGAAGCCTTCGCCGATGCGGTCGATCCCGCCGAACGCCAGCGCCTGGCCGCCGCATTGCAGCGCCGGGCGCTCGAGGTGGTGCCGTACTGGCCGGTGGCGAACCTGTACCTGTTGCGCGGCTATCGCAGCAGCCTGTCCGGGCTGCTGGCGCCGCCGGCCCCGGCCTATTGGAACGTCACGCGGCAGTAGGGCAGCGGCTGCGCCCCAGGCGCCATCGCCGGACGAGAGGCGCGCCAGGAAGTTGCCTTTTCGTAGGCCTGGCTGGCCCGCAGCACCGTCGCGTCCTCAAACGGGCGGCCGATGAGCTGCAGGCTTCGGTGATCCTGCCGCCACGCCGCAGCGGGTCGTGGGCTGCCGGTCCTCGCTCCCGCCCCGGCACCGGTCCCTGAACATATCCCCGCGCGGAAGGGCGATGCGCCGTTGCGCGAGGCCGGGTTGCTCGATGCCGTCAAAGCCGCCGTTGCCGCGGCGGGACGTCGTGTTCACGATGCTTGGACAGGCGCCCCGGAGTGGGAGCGCGGCAGCGTATTCCTCGCCGTTCCGGCACGCGCGTTGCGGCGTAACGCCGTACAGGTCGATCAGATGTTCCTCGACGCTGATGCCAAACGAGGGTGAGGAGGTACTACGCGCCGCTCGGCGGATGTCGGGCATTGCGCGCTCGGTTGGGCCTTGGAATCGTGGTCGCGAATTTCTGGCTCTTACTCACCCTCGAATCGCTACGTGGAGCCGAAGACCCTCCGCTGCTCAGCAACCAGCCCTTCTAATGATTGACCGATAGAGAAAGCCAAGGCCAGGGCTCTGCCCTGGACCCGCCAAAGGCCGACGGCCTTTGGAAACCCATGGTTTTCTTACGGTTAAGGTGCAGGGGGTTGGCCGTCGCGCGGAAGCGCGCGCGAGTCCTGCTGGGGTTTGAGGCGAAGCCCCATGCTTGCCTGGTCATGAGTCAGTGTTTTCGGTGGTTGGTATCATAGACGCGAACTGGCGAGGCTCAGGAGGCGGAGCATCAGGCGAACCAGGGGCAATTCAACCCACGAAGGCAGGTCAACCCAAATCCGTACCGGTAGCAAGCACAAGGACCCGCGGTGCCCGCCACCGGATCCAACTCTGCCGAACCCGATTATGGATTGGTCGGCTCTATCCTGTAGCCGGATGCCACGTCGAACCAATGCAGGGGCGCTTCGTTGGACGGATCAAGCCCGACCATTTCGCCGACCGCGAAGCTGCAATCCGGCGGCAGCAACGCGGTCGCAAGCACCGGGCCGACATCAGCGCGCAACAGGCTGCGCGAGCCTAAGAACTCGACTGTCCGCACGATGCCGCGCAGCATCGCTGACTGCGCGCTACCGGCCACCATATCCTCAGGGCGCACGCCGACGGCAACGCGCATGGCCCTGTCCGCCAGCCACGGTGGCGCAGCGAAGGTCACGCCGGCGGCGGTGAAGCAAACCAAGCCGCCACCCCTATACAATGAAGGCACGCTGATCGATGCGATGGCGAACGCCTAGCGCTTTGTGGAGAACCCTGAGCACCGCGAACGGCTGAAGGAGGCGAAGGGAATTGGAACGTCGGCCACTCGCGGCGAGGTCATCCAGGGGCTCAAGCGGCAGGAAATGCTGATCGCGAATGGCAAGCATATCGTGCCGACCGAACGGGGCTTGGCGTTGTTCGGCGTGCTGGAGAAGTCCGACCAAGCGCTGGTCGATCCCGCGGTGACGGCGAAACTCGAATTCCTGCTGGACGAGGTCCTATTCGGCCGGCGCCGTGCGGACGAGGCGATCGACGCCGTTTGCGGCCAAGCCGCCCGTATCATCGACCGTCTGCTGGTCGGCACACCATCGGGGGGTATCCCGCTGCCGGGTATGTCTTCCAAGCTCAGCTCGGCGGCGCGAGGGGGCGGCAAGAGACAGCGGCGGACAAGCAGCGACC
>JBBQOT010000508.1:0-3211 GCA_038331165.1 Acetobacterales bacterium | reverse complement strand
CGACCAGCGAATCGAAATAGGCGTGCCTGGACCCGTCGTCATCGGTGCGTGAAAAGACCGTCTGGCCCAAATACTCGAGGTTCACCTGGTGGCAGATGCCCGTGCCGGGCGGCACGACACGGAAATTGTCGAATGCGCCCTGGCCCCATTTCAGGAACTCGTAGCGCTCCATGTTGCGCTCGTATTCGCGCTTCACGTTCCGCGTTGCTGAATCCGCCTTGCCGAAATAGTCGACCATCACGGAGTGGTCGATCACGAGGTCGACCGGGACCAGCGGGTTGATGGCTTTGGGGTCGGCGCCGAGCTTGGTGGCGGCGTCGCGCATGGCGGCGAGGTCGACCACGGCGGGAACGCCGGTGAAGTCCTGCATCAGGATGCGGGCGGGCTTGAACGGGACTTCCTTGTCGGAGCGGGCGCCGGGCAGCCAGCCGGCCACGGCCTTGGCATCCTCCACCGTATAGGCCAGCCCGTCCTCGAAGCGCAGGACGTTCTCCAGCAGCACCTTCAGGCTGACCGGCAGGCGGGCGACGTCGCCGATCACGCGGGCCGCTTCGGGGATGGAGAAGTAGGTGTAGGTTTTGCCCGCCACCGTCAGCGTGCGCTGGGTATTGAGGCTGTCCCGGCCGATGCTCTTCATGGCGTTCTCTTCGCTGATGGTGACGCACGGCGCGGACGGATCGCCCCGAACGGGTGGGGCAGAGCCGCGCCACGGCCAGCGGCAAGGTGGTTCCGCGCGGGGGATTAGCCCATAAGGCATCCAAGGTCCACTGATTGGCGGGAAACAGCGCGTGCCGCAGACGGGGTTGGTGGCGGAAGGACTGGCAGCATTCCGCGGCGAACGGCTGGTGTTCGCCGGGGTCGGTTTCGCCGTGCCGCGCGGCGGGGCGCTGGTGCTGGAAGGGCCGAATGGTGCGGGCAAATCCACCCTGTTGCGGGTGCTGGCCGGGCTGGGCCGCGCCGAGGCAGGCACGGTGCGCTGGGATGGGCAGGATGTGGGCGCCGAGCGACCCGGCCACGTGGCGTATCTGGGCCATCAGGACGCGGTGAAGCCGGGGCTGGGGGTGGCGGAGAACCTCGCATTCTGGGGCGAGCGCGCGGCGGTTCTCGCGGCGCTCGAACGGGTGGGGCTGCGGCGCTTGGCCGAACTGCCGGCGCGCATGCTGTCGGCCGGGCAGCGGCGGCGGCTGGCGTTGGCCCGGTTCGCTTTGACAACAGCGCCGCTGTGGCTGCTCGATGAGCCGACTTTGGGGCTGGATGCCGGTGCCGTGGCGGGGCTGGGGGAGATGCTGGCCGTGCATCGGGCGGCGGGCGGCGTGGTGGTGGCGGCGACGCACTTGACGCTGCCTCTGCCGGGGGCGGGGGTGTTGGGGATGACTCGAAGCGAACAAGAATGGGGCGTTGCCCCAAACCCCACCAGGGGCCAAGCCCCTGGACCTTATTGATGGGTTTCCAAAGGCCGTCGGCCTTTGGTGGGTCCAGGGCAAAGCCCTGGCCTTGCCTTCCTGGATACGTTGGTTGATCAGCATGACTCGCCTGTTGCTGCGCGAACTTCGGTTGTCGCTGCGCCATGGCAGCGATTCGCTTGCCGCGGTGATGTTTTTCCTGCTGGCCGGCGCGTTGTTCCCGCTGGCGATCGGCCCGGCGCCGGAGACGCTCGGTCGTTTGGCGCCTGGCATCATCTGGGTGTGTGCGCTGCTGGCGGCTTTGCTGCCGCTGGATCGGCTGTTCGGGGCGGACCATGAGGATGGCTCGCTGGACTTGCTGCTGCTGTCGGGACTGTCGCCGGCGGGCATTGCGCTGGGCAAGGCGGTGGCGCACTGGCTGACCACCGGGGTGCCGTTGCTGTTGGCCGCGGGGCCGCTGGCGGTGATGCTGCGGCTGGACGCGGCGGCGATCCCGGTGTTGTTGCTGGGGTTGCTGCCGGGCACCGCGGTGCTGTCGCTGCTTGGAACCTTGGGCGCGGCGATGGTGCTGGGGGCACGGCGCGGCGGGGTGCTGCTGCCGCTGCTGGTGTTGCCGCTGGCCGCCCCGGTGCTGATATTTGGCGTGGCGGCGGCGGATGCTGCGTCGGTGGGGCTGGCGGCGCGGCCGCATCTGTTGTTGTTGTCGGCGTTGCTAGCCGCCTGTCTGCCGCTGTGCCCGCTTGCCGCGGGGGCTGCGCTGCGCTCGGCGGCCGAGTAGGAGGCGCCATGAAGAACAACAGCGTGATCGCCGGCATGCTGCTGGGGGTGGGAGCCTATGCGCTGTTCGCGCTGAATGACGCGACCTATAAGTATCTCGCCGCCAGCCTGCCGGTGGCGCAGGCGCTGTTCTTCCGCAGCCTGACCATCGCCGGCGGTTGCCTGATTGTTGGGCGCGGACCGGTGTTGGCGGCCGTGGTGGCGTCGCCGGTGCTGAAGCGCATGCTGTTTCGCTCGGCGATCACGCTGATCGCCTGGCTGTGCTACTTCACCGCCGCCCCGCAATTGCCGTTCGCGCAGATGATGACGCTGTATTTCGCGGCACCCATCCTGACGACGCTGCTGGCCATCCGCATCCTGGGGGAGCGGGTCAGCGCGGTGCGCTGGGTGTCGATCATCCTCGGGTTCAGCGGCGTGGTGGTGGCGGCCGATCCGCGCGGCCTGTTGGGCGGCGCGACGGCGGCCTGGGCGATCGGGCTGGTGATGGTCGCGGCGATGCTGTGGGCCTATGCCGTGATCCTGATGCGCCAGATCATTCGCCACGAGGGGGCGCTGGTGCAGATGCTGGTGCAGAACGCCTTCTCGCTGGTGGCGACCGCGGCGTGGACCGCGATGGTCTGGGTGACCCCGAGCCCGCTGGAGCTGTTCCTGCTGGTGTTCGCCGGGGCGATCGCGGCCGGCGGCCAGCTGGTTCAGTTCGCCGCAATTCGCCGCGCCCCGGTGGCGGTGATGGCGGTGGTGGAATATAGCGGCCTGGTGTGGGCGTTCCTGCTCGGCTGGCTGATCTTTGCCGACGAGCCGCCAATGGCGGTGTATTTCGGCGCGGTGATCATCCTGGCGGCAGGCATGTTCCTGGTGTTCATGGAACATCGTGCGGGGCGGCGCGCGTAGCATAGGCCAGGGCTTTGCCCTGCACCCACCAAAGGCCGACGGCTTTTGGAAACCCGTTCGTTAAGTAATGAGGTCCAGGGCCCAAGCCCCATAAGCGCTAGGATAAGAAAGGCGAGGGCTCTGCCCTCGACCCGCAAAGG
>JBBQOT010000507.1:0-3217 GCA_038331165.1 Acetobacterales bacterium | reverse complement strand
CGGCGCGTTCGGCCAGGGCTTTGGCGCGGCGGCGGACCTTGAGGCCGCCGGGCAGGATGCCGTCGGCGGCCAGGCCGCGGTCGATGCAGGCCTCCATGGTGGCGGCGATGGCGGCGAGGTGGGCGCGGAGCTGGGCGGCGGGCCGGGCGGCCAGTTCGTTGGCGCGTTGCAGGCCGGCGATGGTCAGGCCGGATTGGGCGGCCATGGCGAGCATCTGGGCGGCGGTGGCGAAGGGGTGGGGTGAAGGTGGGCCGGTTTCCGGCGTTGGCTGTTCGCCTTCGCGGAGCACGAAGCCGCCGCCGATGGAGAACCAGGTTTCGGCGCGCAGCACGGCGCCGGCGGGGGCCAGTGCCTCGAAGCGCAGGGTGTTGGGGTGTTGTTTGGTGGGGGTGATGCGGTCGAAGACGATTTCGACCGCGACGCGGCCCAGGCCGATTGCGTCCACTGCGCCGTCGGCGCGTGCGGCGGTGGCGCGGGAGAAGACGGCTTCGGGTTCGGCGGTGGCTGGTTCCAGGCCGGCCAGGCCGGCGTAGACGGCGACGTCGGTGGCGTGGCCGCGGCCGGTCCAGGCGAGGGAGCCCATCAGGGTGACCCGCAGCTTGGCGACGCCGCCGGCCAGTGCCGCAGCACCCAGCACGAAGGTACGGGCGGCGCGCATGGGGCCGACGGTGTGGGAGCTTGAAGGACCGAGGCCGACGCGGAACAGGTCGAACACGCCGATCAACTGGGTCATGCAAGCTTCCTCATGGTCGGCGCTCAGGGTAGACCTGATCACTGCGGGACGGGAGGGGCGTGGATGACGGGTATCCTGGCGGGGCTGCGGGTGATCGAGTTGGGGCAGGTGTTGGCGGGGCCGTTCGTGGGGGCGATCTTTGCCGATCTTGGGGCCGAGGTGATCAAGGTGGAGCGGCCGGAAGGAGGGGGAGATGATCCCCGCGCCGCCGGCGGCGATGACGCGCGGCGGATGGGGCCGGATTTTCGGCATGGCGATGCGCTGACGTTCCATATTTTTAATCGCGGCAAGATTTCGCGGGTGATCGACCTGCGTTCGCCGGAGGGGAAGGCCGAGTTGGATGCGCTGGCGGCCGGGGCGGATATCCTGGTGCATAATCTGCGGCCGGGGGTGCCGGAGGCGCTGGGGGTGGATGGGGCGAGCCTGTGCGCGCGGTTTCCGCGGCTGATCCATGGGGCGATTTCGGCGTTTGGGCATGTGGGGCCGATGGCGCTGCGGCCGGGGTTCGAGCCGCTGTTGCAGGGGTATTCCGGGCTGTCTTCGCTGAATGGCGGCGAGGGCGACCCGCCGATGCGCTCGGCGCCTTCGGTGTGCGACCAGGGCACGGCGATGTGGGTGGTGATCGGGATCATGGCGCTGTTGCACCGGCGGACGCTGACCGGGCAAGGCGGCATGGTGCAGGGCTCGCTGCTGGAGACGGCGCTGATGTGGGCGGGGCAGAAGGCGGATGCGTGGGTGAATACGGGGCAGATGCCGGAGCGGCACCGGTCGGGCCATCCGGTGTTGACGCCGTATGAGGCGTTCGACGCGGCGGATGGGCCGGTGCTGATTTGTGCGGGCAATGACCGGCTGTTCGCCAAGCTGGCGCGGGCGTGCGGGCGGGCGGATTGGGTGGCGGATGTGCGGTTTGCCAGCAACCGTGCGCGGCTGGTGAACAAGGCGGCGTTGTTTGGCGCGTTGTGTCCGATCCTGGCCGGGCGGGAGCGGGCGCATTGGGTGGCGGTGCTGGAGGCGGCGGGGGTGCCGGTGTCGCCGATCAACACGCTGCCCGAGGCGCTGGCGGAGCCGCAGGTGCGGGCGTTGGGGATGATGCAGGCGGTGCCGGGGGAGGATTATTCGCTCACTGCCCTGCCGATTACGCTGGACGGCGTGCGGCCGCGCATTCGCGGGGGGGCGCCGCGGCTGGGGAGCGGGTCGTAAGCATGCCGTAACAGGCTTCTGCTAGGCTGGCGGCATGAGTAGTTGGATGGCGCCGGTTTTTGGAACCACGCTGGGGCTGTCGCTTGCGGCAGCCGCGGCGGCACTGGTGCTGCCGGAACAGCCGGTGTTCGACATTGCGCCGATGGTGCAGCGGATGCTGCGCCCCGCACCGCCGCCGGTTGTGGTTGCTGTTGCGGCGTTGCCGGCTGCTGCGCCGCTTGCCGCCGCCGCACCGGCCCCGGTGGCGCAGGCCGCCGCCCCGCGCCCGCTGCCGGGGTTTGCGCCTGGCCCCGCACCGGTGCCGCGCGCCGCGCCCGATCCGCCTGCGGGCATTGACGGCCTGTTGCGCCGCGCGCCGCCGGGCTGGGGCACTGGCACGGGGTTTTTCGTCACCAGCCAGGGCGCGATCCTAACCGCCGCACACGTGGTGGAGGGCTGCGATAACGTGCGGGTGATGTCGGCCCATATGCGCCCCGAGACCGCCCGCATCGTAGCCACCGACACGCAGAACGACGTGGCGCTGTTGGAGGTGCCGGGCCTGACCTCGCCGGCGTGGCTGCCGGTGGCGCCGCCGTCGCGCGAGGCGGGGCGGCTGTTCGTGCTGGGGTTTCCGGCCGGCGCGCTGCCGGATACGCCGCACGAGACCTGGGCGCGGTTCAGCAACGCGGCGTTCGGGGCGCAGGCGCCGGTGGAGACCGATCCTGTGCGCCTGGTGTGGTTCCGTAGCCGCGAAGTGACGCACGGCTATAGCGGCGGCCCGGTGGTGGATGTGGCGAGCGGGCGCGTGGTTGCGATGTCGCGCGGGGTGTTCAATGACAGGAACATGCCGAAATTGCACGGCGTGGCGACGGATGGGCTGGCGGTCGGCCCGGGGGCTGGGCCGATGCTGGCGATGTTGTCGCGCCACACGGTGCGCGAGGGGGTGGTGCCGGCTGGCATGGGGGTGGAGGCGGCGCTGGACCTGACCCGCCGCGCCACTGTGCGGGTGGTGTGCACGAAGTAGGCTAGAGCCCCTCGATTGCGGCGATGGCGATGCCGCTTTCGCCGGCGACGGCGTAGAGCAGGAAGGTTCGCCCGGCTTCCTCGAAGATTGCGGGGTCGCGGAGTTGGTTGACGTGGCCGTAGGCGGTGCTGCGGATGCTGGGGGTGGCGGGGGCGTTCGCACCTTCCCAGTTGTGTTCGGGGCGCAGGACGGTCTGGGCGGGGGATTCCTGCCAGGCGGTCCAGTCGGGCGTGAGGTCGATGGTGCTGTGGAGGATGGATTCCGGGGCGTCGCCGACCTGG
>JBBQOT010000506.1:0-3218 GCA_038331165.1 Acetobacterales bacterium | reverse complement strand
GCTCGCCGGCCAGATGCCGGGTGGCCAGCCGCTCGGCGACCAAGCGCGCCTGCTGGTGGCCCAGCGGGGTCAGCTTCGGGTCGACGATGCCGGGATCGCGGCGCGTGACCGTGAAATGCAGGTTGAATTCGCTCTGGGCATGGCGCAACAGGATCATTGATGCCCGATACAGGCCGCATTGCGCGCTTGCAATGCCCCCAAGCTGTGCAATCGTGCCGCGTTCGGTTGTGAACCGACCCGGCTTTGCCTATGTCTGGCGCTGCACCCGCCGCGGCGGGCAGGGAGAGTATGGTTCATGATGGGCGCGACCGGCGGCGGCTTTCCGATCGACCTGATCCTGTTCGGCATGATCGCGGCCTTCCTGGTGCTGCGGTTGCGCAGCATCCTGGGCAAGCGCCAGGGCTTCGAGCGCCCGCCGGAGGCGACACCCCGGCCCGACCTGCGCGTGGTGGAGGATGGTGTCGGCGCCGCGGCCCACACCACGCCGCCGGCCGCGCCGAGCCGCGCCGTGCCCGACCCGGCCAGCCCACTCGGCCGCACCCTGGCGGCGATGCGCTCGGTCGATTCCGGCTTCGACCCGGCCCGCTTCCTCGACGGCGCCGAGGGGGCATTCAGCCTGATCGTCACCGCCTTCGCCGCCGGCGACCGCGCCACGCTGCGCCCACTGCTTTCGGACGAGACCTGGGCGGCGTTCGACGGTGCCATCGCCGCGCGCGAGCAGGCCGGCGAGACGCAGCGCACCGAGATTCGCGGTATCCACGGTGCCGCCATCGATGCCGCCGAGCAGCGCGGCAGTGTCGCCAGCATCACGGTGACTTTCACCAGCGACCAGGTGAACCTGACCCTCGGCGCCGACGGACGCGAAGTGGCCGGCACCGATGCGGTCACCGAAATCCACGACATCTGGACCTTCGAGCGCGACCTGGGCTCGCCCGACCCGACGTGGCGGCTGGTGGCCGCGCGCAGCGCCTGATGCCGGCTGTCCTGTGGCGGGGGGGCTTGCCCGCCCTGGCCGTGCTGTTGGCCCTGGCAGGATGCGCCCCGCAGCATAGCGCCGGACGCGCGCCCAGTGGCATCGCCGTGCCGGTCGGACCTGGCCCGGCGCTGACGCCGCTACGCTTCGACCAGTTGCCCGGCTGGTCTGCGGACCGCCCGGCCGAGGCGGTGCCCGCCTTCCTAGCCGGCTGCGCGCGGCTGGACGGCACCGCCGATCCCCGCCTGTCGGCCTTGTGCGCCCAGGCGAGCGGCCTGGTGCCGGGCGATGATGCCGCCGCGCGTGGCTTTTTCGAGCGCGGCTTCCAACCCCACCTCGCCTCGGCCGATGGTAGCGCGCAGGGCCTGGTGACCGGGTACTACGAGCCGGAATTCCGCGCCGCCCGCAGCCGGGGTGGCGAATTCCAAACGCCGCTGCTGCGCCGGCCACCCGGGCATGTCCAGGGGCGGATGCTGCCGACGCGAGCGCAGATCACGCGCGGGGCACTGGCGCGGCGCGGGCTGGAGATGTTGTTCGTGGCCGATCCGGTCGATGCGTTCTTCCTGCAGATCCAGGGTTCCGGGCGGGCGCGGCTGGCGGATGGCAGCGTGGTGCGCGTGACCTATGACGGGCAGAACGGCCAGCCCTATGTGCCGATCGGGCGGGTGCTGGTGGATCGCGGCGAGATGAAGCTTGAGGACGTGTCGATGCAATCGATCCGTGCCTGGCTGAAGGCCCATCCCGCCGAGGCGGGCGGGATGATGGATCAGAACCCGTCCTATGTGTTCTTCCGCGAGGTGCGCGGCGTGGCGCCGGATGCCGGGCCGCCGGGGGCGATGGGGGTGGCGCTGACACCGCTGCGGTCGGCGGCGGTGGACCGGGCGCATATTGCGCTGGGCACGCCGGTATTCGTCGACACCAACGACGCGCTGACGCCCGCGGTGCCGTGGCGGCGGCTGCTGGTGGCGCAGGATGTCGGCGGCGCCATCCGCGGACCGACCCGCGCCGACCTGTTCTTCGGCTGGGGGGCGGAGGCGGAGGAGCGCGCCGGGCGGATGCGGCAGCCGGGTTCCATCTATGTCCTGCTGCCGCGCTGAGGCAGCACGGGCTGAGGCGACCGGCGGGGGCCATCGGCTGATCACCGGCGATTGCCTGGCGGTGCTGGCGGGACTGCCGGCGGACAGCGTCGATGTCGTGGTGACTTCGCCGCCGTACAATATCGACCTGCGCTATCGGGCCTATCGCGACCGGCTTGAGGAGGCGGCTTATCTCGACTGGATGGTGGCGGTGTGTGGCCAAATCCGGCAGGTGATGAAGCCGCAGGGGTCGTTCTTCCTCAACATCTCCGGCTCCTCCAGCCGCCCGTGGCTGCCGTTCGAGCTGATAGTGCGGCTGCGCGCGCTGTTCGAACTACAGAACCATATCACCTGGGTGAAGTCGATCGCGATCGGGGAGGTTTCGTCGGGGCACTACAAGCCGGTCAACGGGCCGCGCTTCCTCAATCATGCACATGAGCATGTGTTCCACCTGACGCGCAGCGGCGACGTGAAGCTCAACCGCCTCGCCATCGGTGTGCCGTTCAAGGACAAGTCGAACATCGCCCGCCGTGGCCATGCGCAGGACCTGCATTGCCGGGGCAATACCTGGTTCATTCCGTATCGGACGGTGAACAGCAAGGCGCAGAAGTTCCACCACCCCGGCACATTCCCGGTCGAACTGCCGCAATGGTGCATCCGGCTGCATGGGGTGGCGGCGCCACTGGTGCTGGACCCGTTCATGGGGACCGGGACCACGCTGGTGGCCGCCCAGCGCGAGGGCGGACGGGGTATCGGGGTTGAAATCGATCCGAGCTATGTGGCGATTGCCGGCGCGCGGCTGGCCGCCGAACCCTCGCCAAACACCGCCGAAACCCTATAACTAGGGACATGCCCCAGCCCACCCCCCCGCCAGCCAGGCGTCCTCGCGTTGCCCTGTTCGTGACCTGCCTGGTGGACCTGCACCGGCCCACGGTCGGATTTGCGGCGATCCGGCTTTTGGAGCAGGCCGGCTGCCAGGTGGAAGTGCCGCGGGCGCAGACCTGCTGTGGCCAGCCGGCCTACAACGCCGGTGACCGCGCCACCGCCCGCGACCTCGCCGCCGGCATCCTCGACGCCTTCTCCGGCTACGATTATGTCGTCGCGCCCTCCGGCTCCTGCGGCGGCATGATCAGCCACCACTTTGCCGGGCTGTTCGAGAATGACCCCCA
>JBBQOT010000505.1:0-3220 GCA_038331165.1 Acetobacterales bacterium | reverse complement strand
CACCGACCGCAGGCTGGAAGCGGGCTACCGCATGTTCCAGAGCGGCCCACCCACCCTGCTGATGGCCGCCGACGACATCCTCGGCGCCGATCGCCTGGGCACCGCCGAAGTCCTACGCCTGCCGCGCGCCGGGGCTGGCGGGCTGGCGGTGCCGGCGGTGGTCGCCGCCCTGGCCGCGCGCGGGCTGCGGCGCATCTTCGTCGAGGGCGGCGGCATCACCGTGTCGCGCTTCCTGGCCGCCGGCGCGCTCGACCGCCTGCACGTGACGGTGGCGCCATTGCTGCTCGGATCCGGCATCCCGGCCTTCACCCTGCCCGGTGTCGAAAAACCGGAAGACGGGATGCGCCTGACCTGGGAGGTGCATCGCCTGGGCGCCGACCTGCTGTTCGACATTCCACTGCGGCGAACATGACCACCGCCCGCGCTTTCTGGACCGTCGCTCCTGGCCGCGGCGAAATCCGCACCGAGCCCCTGCCCGCCCCGGCACCCGACCAGATCGGCCTGCGCACCCTGGCCACCGGCATCTCGCGCGGCACCGAATCCCTGGTCTTCGCCGGCCGCGTGCCGCCGAGCCAATACGCCGCGATGTCTGCCCCGCTGATGGCAGGCGCCTTTCCGTTCCCGGTGAAATACGGCTACAGCGCGGTCGCCGCCGACGCCGCCGGAAACCGCTTCTTCGTGCTGCATCCGCACCAGGACCGCATCAACGCGCCCGCCGCCATGTGCATCAAGCTGCCCGCAGCACTGCCCACCCAGCGCGCAGTGCTGGCCGCCAACGTGGAAACCGCCATCAACATCGCCTGGGACGCCGCCCCGCTGGCTGGCGAGCGCATCATGGTGATCGGCGCCGGCGTGGTCGGGCTTGCCATCGCCGCCCTGCTGGCGCGCATTCCCGGCGCCGTGGTCACCATGGTCGACATCGACCCCGCGCGGGCCACGCTGGCCGCCCGCTTCGGCTGCCGCTTCGCCCTGCCCGGCGATGCGCCCGCCGAGCAGGAGCTGATCATCCACTGCTCGGCCAGCGAAGCCGGGCTGCGCACCGCCCTGGCCTGTGCGGCCTTCGAGGCCCGCATCATCGAGGCCAGCTGGTTCGGCGACAAATCCCCTGCCCTGCCACTGGGGGAAAACTTCCACGTCCGCCGCCTGCGGCTGATTTCCACCCAGGTCGGCACCATCGCGCCGGCCATGCGCGGCCGCCGCAGCTACGCCGAGCGCCTCGCCCTGGCGCTCGACCTGCTCGCCGATCCCGCCTACGACGCGTTGCTGGAACCGGCAACGCCGTTTGAAACCCTGCCCGAGGCCATGCCAAAACTGCTCGCCGGCGGCCTTTGCCACGTCGTCACCTATGGAAACGGATGAAAGCATGTTCAGCCTGACCGTCTGCGACCACATCATGATCGCCCACAGCTTCACCGGGGAGGAGTTCGGCCCCGCCCAGCGCCTGCACGGCGCCACCTTTGCCATCGAAGCGGAATTTCGCGCGCCAAAGCTCGACCCGCACAATCTGCTGGTCGATATCGGCCTGGCCAAGACCGAGCTGCGCCGCATCCTCGACACGGTGGACTACTACAACCTCGACACCCTGCCGCAATTCGCCGGGCAGAATACCACCACCGAGCACATGGCCTTCCATATCTGGACCCTGCTGGCCGCCGCCCTGAAGAACGGCACGTTGGGCGAGGGTGGCCGCGCGGTCACCGGCCTGAAGCTGCTGTTGCGCGAAGCTCCCACCGCCTGGGCGGCCTATGAGGCGCCGGTCACCTGATGCGCATCGCCTTCCTGGTGCCGGGCCCGCTCTCGGCCATCTCCGGCGGCTACGGCTACGATCGGCGGATCATCGCCGAACTGCGCGCCGCCGGGCACAGCGTCGACATTTTCGAGATCGCCGGCCGCCACCCGCTGCCGGACGATGCAGCAACTGCCGCAGCCCGCAGCGCCTGGGCGGCGATGGCCCCGGATGCGCTGCCGCTGATCGACGGCCTCGGCCTGCCCGCCTTCGACGGCATTATCGACCGTCGCGCCATCGGCCTGATCCACCACCCAACTTCCTTGGAAGCCGGCTTCAGCGCGCCCGACACCGCCGCGCTGGCCGGGTTGGAAAAGCGCCTGTTCCCGGCCCTGGCCGGTTGCATCGTCACCAGCGACACCACCGCCGAAACGCTCGCCAAGGATTTCGCCGTTGCCGCCGACCACATCGCCACCGTGGTCCCTGGCACCGACCCTGCCGCGCGCAGCCCGGGCTCCGGCGGCCCGACCTGCCGCATCCTGTCGATCGGCACGCTGATCCCGCGCAAGGGCCACGCCCTGTTGCTGCGCGCCCTGGCGCGGCTGTTCGACCTCGATTGGCACCTCACCATCGTCGGCGGCGCGCCCGACCCGGTGTTTGCGGCAAGCCTGGCCAACCTCGCCGAGGACCTCAAGATCACCCGCCAGGTCACCTTTGCCGGCGTGGCCACCGGCCCTGCGCTGGAGGCCCTGTTTCAGGCCGCCGATGCCTTCGCCCTGGCCACCGAATACGAGGGCTACGGCATGGCCATTGCCGAGGCGCTGAAGCGCGGCCTGCCGGTCGCCATCACCAATGGCGGCGCCGCCGGCGCGCTGGTGCCGGTCGAGGCCGGCGTGGTCTGCGACGTCGGCGACCTCGGCACCTATTCCAAGGCGCTGCGCCGGGTGATCTTCGACACTGAACTGCGCGCCGACATGGCGCAGGCATCGTGGGCGGCCGGCCAGGCCCTGCCGGACTGGACCGCCCAGGGCCGCACCTTCGCTGATGCTTTGGACCGCCTCGCCTGATATGGCCGAGCAGTTCGACGGCGACTGGCTGGCCCTGCGCGAACCCTACGACGCCGGCGCGCGCAGCACCGCACTCGCCCATGCCCTGGTCGCCGTGCTGCCGCCCCGCCCGGCGCTGCTCGACCTCGGCGCCGGCACCGCCAGCCTGTTCCGCTGGTTGGCCCCCATCCTGGCCGGCCCGCAAGACTGGACGCTGGCCGATGCCGACCCGGTGCTGCTGCCGCGCGCCTTTGCCGAAATCGCCGCCTGGGCCACAAGGCGTGGCCTGCCGGTGACCACCACCGCGTCGGTGCTGAGCGTGCACACCCCGCGCGGGGCCTGGCGGGTACGCGCGCTGCGCGCCGACCTCGCCGACATCTCCGCACTGCCGCTCAACCGCCACGACGCCGTGGTGTGCAGCGCCCTGCTCGACCTCGCCTCCGCCGAC
>JBBQOT010000504.1:0-3234 GCA_038331165.1 Acetobacterales bacterium | reverse complement strand
CGAACGCGCCACCCAGCAGCGCCGTCACCCGCTCGATCGCGCCCCAGGCGAATGGCGAGGCCGGTGGCGGGCTCGGCGGCGCCGGCATATAGGCGCGCATCACCTGGAACATCTGCGCCAGAGTGCTGTCGGTGCGCCAGGTGGTCAGCGCCACCCGGCCGCCGGGCTTGCACACCCGCGCCAGCTCCGCCGCGGCCGCTTCCTGGTTTGAGGCGAACATGATGCCGAAGGTCGAGATCACGGCGTCGAAAGCGCCATCGGCGTAGGGCAGGGCCTCCGCGTCGCCGATCTCGTATGCAACTTCCAGCCTTTCCTCCGCCGCCCGCTCCTGTGCCGCGGCCAGCAGATCTGCGGCGATATCGGCGCCGGTGACCGTCGCTCCGTGCCGCGCCACCAGCCGTGAGCCCCACCCCGTGCCTGTCGCAAGGTCCAGGATCGCTTCGCCCGGCTGCGGCGCCAGCCTATACACGGCATGTTCGATCGCCGCGGCGATCTGCCGGCTGACCTCCTCATAGGACCGTCCGCCCGAACTCCAGACGCTGGCCGGGCGGACGTTGTGTGGGCGTATCGAGTCGGGCATTGTCGGCGCTCCTTTTGGTCTGCTCTTGGGCGCGACACGGTGTGGCGCCGAAACAATCTTATATCGCCAGCATGCCTGCCGCAAGCGCGACCGCCCATCGCCGGGCCGCACCCCGGACCCTCGAACTGGGCCGCCAGCGCATCCGCGGCTCCATGCGCGACTCCTTCCCGCCACTGTTCGGGCCGAACTGGCAGGCCGCGATGGCCGCCATGGCACCGGCCATGCACCACGTGCATCTCAACACCTCGCCGTGCTGCCCGGCACCGCTGCCATGCTGGATGTTGCGCGCGCATGGCCGCTGGGCATCGTTTCCAACAAGGCCGACCCCGCCCTGCGGCGCGAAGTGCAACATCTCGGTTGGAGCGCCCGCATCGCCGCCATCGTCGGCGCTGGCGATTGCGATGCTGACAAACCGCATCCGGCACCCATCTGGAACGCAGTGGCCACGATCGGCGTGCAGCCGGGCCTATCGGTGTGATATATCGGAGACACGACGTTGGACATGCAAGCTGCCCACGCCGCCGGCTGCACCGCAGTGCTGCTGGGCGATGCCGCGCACGATGGCGGCCTCGTCTCGATGCAGGAAAGCGACTGCCCGCCGGGACTGCACTTCGCCGACGCCGGCGCGCTGGCCCACCATCTCGGTGGCCTGACGCGGCGGTGAAATGCCCACCCAAGCCTGACGGACGGACGAGCCACGTCCGCCGCCGGGCCGGCGGGAAGAACAACAACAAACCGCCTGCCGGCAGGGCACCTGCGGGGCGCAAATGAAGGAATAACCGCGTGGCCAACGAAAAGTCGCAGAACGTCCAGGACGTGTTCCTGAACCACGTGCGCAAGAACAAGACCGCCGTCACCGTCTTCCTGGTGAACGGCGTGAAGCTCCAGGGCATCATCACCTGGTTTGACAACTTCTCGGTGCTGCTGCGCCGCGACGGCCACACCCAGCTGGTCTACAAGCACGCCATCTCCACCGTCATGCCGGGCGCACCGATCTCGCTGTTCGACGGCACCAAGGCCGAGGCCGGTGCCGCCCCCCCCAGCGCGACCACCAGCCCGACCACGCTGACCCTCGCCACCCGGGAGACCGTCGCTGCCAGTGTCGACTGAGCCGCCCGAAGGGCAAGGCAGCCTGAACCACCCGGCGCCCGAAGGCGCCGGGTGGACCGCGAAACCAACTGCCGTCATCACCCGCGCCGCGGTGATCCTGCCGTGGGACAACCGGCCCGAGCACGCCGCCCGCGCCGCGGAGGCGCGGCTGGCCGAAGCGGTTGGCCTTGCCGCCTCCATCGGCCTCGTCATCGTCCACACCGCCACCCTGCCGCTGCGCGGCCGCCGCCCCGCCACCCTGCTCGGCGAGGGCCAGGCCGCCACCCAGGGCGAGGCGATGCGCGCCCAGCAGGTCGATGTCGCGGTCATCGACGCCCAGCTCTCCCCGGTGCAGCAGCGCAACCTGGAGAAGATCTGGGGCTGCAAGGTCATCGACCGCACCGGCCTGATCCTCGACATCTTCGGCGAGCGCGCCCGCACCCGCGAAGGCGCGCTCCAGGTCGAACTCGCCCACCTGGAATACCAGCGCTCCCGCCTGGTCCGCTCCTGGACCCATCTGGAGCGCCAGCGCGGCGGCTTCGGTTTTCTGGGTGGCCCCGGCGAAACCCAGATCGAGGCCGATCGAAGGCTCATCGGCGACCGCATCGTCCGCCTCAAGCGCGAGCTGGAACAGGTCCGCCGCACCCGCGGCCTGCACCGCAGCGCCCGCAAGCGCGTGCCATACCCCATCGTCGCGCTGGTCGGCTACACCAACGCCGGTAAGTCAACGCTGTTCAACGCCCTCACCGGCGCCGAGGTGGAAGCCCGCGACCAGCTTTTCGCCACCCTCGACCCCACCATGCGCGGCCTGCGCCTGCCCTCCGGCCGCCAGATCATCCTCTCCGACACCGTCGGCTTCATCAGCCAACTGCCCACCGAACTGGTCGCCGCCTTCCGCGCCACGCTGGAGGAAGTGTCCCAGGCCGACGTGATCCTGCACATCCGCGACATCGCCCACCCCGACAGCGCCGCCCAGCGCACCGATGTCACCGGCGTGCTCGAAGGCATGGTGCGCGACGGCACGCTCGACGCCGAATGGCCCCGCCGCAGCATCGAAGTGCTGAACAAGGCCGACCTGCTGGGCGGCGTCGAGGCGGTGCCCCTGCGCCCCAACTGCGTCGCCGTCTCGGCGGTCACTGGCGAGGGGCTCGACGCACTCAAGGCCGAGATCGACCGCCGCATCGCCACCGGCATGGAAGTCGTCCACTACGACCTGCCGCAGTCCGACGGCCAACGCCTGGCCTGGCTCTACCAGCACGGCGAGATCGTCACCCGCGACGACGGCGAGGACGTCATTCACGTCACCGTCCGCCTCCGCCCCGAAGACCGCGCCCGCTTCGAAAGACCCGACCGGTGACCCTCACCCGCCTCGACGCGCTCCGCCTCGCCGCCATCCTGCGCCACGCCGCCAACACCGAGATCATGCCGCGTTGGCGCCGCCTCGCCGCCGGCCAGGTGCGCACCAAATCCGGCCCGCTCGACCCCGTCACCGACGCAACTTGTGCAGCCATCCATACTCCCCATGGCGCGCTGGGCATTGGCAATTCTCTTTCTGCCATACGAGG
>JBBQOT010000503.1:0-3245 GCA_038331165.1 Acetobacterales bacterium | reverse complement strand
CGGCATCGCGCTGCGGCTGGCCGACGCGCTGCATCTGGCGCAGCGTCCCGAGGCCGAGGCGGCCTATCGCGCGACAGTGGCGCTGGACGAAACCTTGTTCGAGGCATGGTACGGGCTGGCCGGCGTGCTGGTGGGCCGCGGCGGCTACGCTGCCGCGCGCGATGCGGCACGCCGGGCGCTGGTGTTGGAACCGGAAGGGCAGGGCGCACGGGCGCTGTTTGCCGAGGCATCGTTCGCGCTGGGCGAAGTCGACGATGCGGCCGACGCCTCTCGCCAGGTCATCGACCACGGGCCGCCGGCAGTGCGCGACGCGGCGCTGGCCAGCCTGGCGGTGCTGATCCCGGGCAGCCCGGCGGCCGATCATCGCGAGGTCCGGGCGGTGCGGGCTGCCTGGGCGGCACGGGCGGTCGGCGGCATCGTGGCGTTGCCGCGGCGGCCGGCAGGTGCCGGGAAAATCCGCGTCGCCTACCTGTCGGCGTTCTTCGGCGCGCGCAACTGGATGAAGCCGGTGTTCGGGGTGATCAACCGACACGACCGGGCGCGCTTCGAGGTTCACCTGATCTCCGACGGCGACGACCCCGCTGCGGGCTACGTTGAACACGACGACGACCGCATCTGGCAGGTGCGCGGCATGCCCAACGGCGCCCTGGCGCGTGCCATCGCCCAAGCCGAAATCGACGTGCTGGTCGATCTCAATGGCTACAGCCTGGCCAACCGGCTGGGCCTTTTCCCATACCGGCCGGCGCGGTTCCAACTCGGCTGGTTCAACATGTTCGCCACCACCGCCGTGCCCGGAATGGATGCGCTGGTGGGCGACGCGGCGGCCATCGCGCCGGCCGAGGAGGCATTCTACAGCGAGCGCATCCTGCGCGTGCCGGGCAGCTACCTCGCCTTCCAAGTGCCGTATCCAACCCCGGCGGTGGCGCCATCGCCGTGGCTGACACATGGCGTGCCGACGCTGGGCTGCCTCGGCTCAGCCTATAAGCTGACGCCCGCAACGCTCGACGCTTGGGCCGCGATCCTGCGCGCGGTGCCGTCCGCCCGGCTGCATGTGGGCAACCCCACCCTCGACGAAGCCTCCAACCGCGCCGATCTTTTGGCCCGGCTCGACGCGCGTGGGGTGGCGCCATCACGGGTGTCGCTGTCGGGCCGCGCCGAGCATTTCGATTTCCTGCGCGGCTACGACGGCATCGATATCGCGTTGGACACCTTCCCCTATAACGGCGGCACCACCACCACCGAGGCGCTGTGGCAAGGCGTGCCGGTGCTGACCACCGCGGGCGACCGCTGGGCCGGGCGCACCAGCCGCTCGCTGCTGCTGGCGGCCGGGTTGGGCGGCTGGGTGGCGCGCGATCTGGATGCGTTCGTGGCGCGCGGCATCGCGCTGTTGACCGACCCCGCAGCGCCGGCACGCCTGGCGGCATTGCGGGCGGGGATGCGCGCGCAGTTGCTGGCCAGCCCGGTGTGCGACAGTTCCAGTTTGTGCGCGGCGTTGGAGGCCATCTATACCAGGGAACTGGCCCGCACCTGAGCGGTGCCGCGTTGCGGGAGAAACATCATGCGCGCATTGCTCCGCCTGGCTGCCCTGGCACTCGCCGCGTTGCCTTGCATGGCGCAGGCGCAATCGACGCTGCGCATCGTGCTGGTGAACGACCTCGCCAGCCTCGACCCTGTCGTGTCGACGGCGGCCTTTGTGCGCAACCACGGGTTCCTCAATTACGACCAGCTGTTCGCGCTCGACACCAAGGGCGAGGCGCAGCCGCAGATGGTCGGCGCATGGTCGGTGACGCCGGACGGCATGAGCTACTCTTTCACCCTGCGCGATGGCTTGGCCTTTCACGACGGATCACCAGTGCGCGCCGCCGACGCGGTGGCCAGCATAAAGCGCTGGGCGCAGCGCGACGTGGTCGGCCGCGCGCTGGCCGCGGCCACCGCCAGCATGGAGGCAACCGATGACAAGACCTTCACCATCAAGCTCAGCCGGCCCTTCGCGCTGGTGACCGAGGCGTTGGCGCGGCCGACGGCCAGCGCCCTGTTCGTGATGCCCGAGCGCATCGCCGCCACGCCAGCGACCCAGGCCTTCACCGACCCGCTGGGCTCCGGCCCGTTCATCTTCCAAAAGGAGCTGTGGCGCGCCGGCGACCGGGCGATCTATCTGCGCAATCCCGCCTACAAGCCGCGGCCGGAGCCGGCGGACGGGCTGGCCGGCGGCAAGGTGGCCAAGTTGGAGCGCATCGAGTGGCGCGCCATCCCCGACCAGGCGACGGCCGCGGCCGCCCTGCAGGCCGGCGAGATCGACCTGATCGAGCAGCCCTCGCCCGATATTCTGCCCCTGCTGGAGCGCAATCCAGCGATCCGCACCATGGCGCTGAACCCGGTGGGCTCGATGGTGTGGCTGCGGCTGAACCACACGCTGCCGCCGTTCGACAACCCCAAGGTGCGCCAGGCGGTGCTGTTCATGATCAACCAGAAGGAGAACCTCGACGCCGCCGGCATCCGCGCCAGCGAGCAGGTGCCGTACTGCCCGGCCTATTTCCTGTGCGGTTCGCCGCTGGAATCGGCCGCCGGCGCGCAGGGCATGCGGGCGGCCGATGCGGCGAAGGCGCAGGCGCTGCTGAAAGAGGGTGGCTATGCCGGCCAGAAGGTGGTGTTCCTGAACGCCGCCGACAGCCCGATCAACAACGCGGTCACCCTGACCATGGCCGCGGCGATGAAACAGGGCGGGCTGAACGTCGATGTCGCGACGATGGACTGGGCGACGCTGACGCAGCGCCGCAACAAGCGCGAGCCGGTGGAGCAGGGCGGCTGGAACCTGTTCGTCACCGTGGCCAACGTGCTGGATGGCGGCTCGCCGCTGACCAACTTGTATCTCGCCAGCCCGTGCCAGGGCGGGCTTGCCGGCTGGCCGTGCGACCAGGCGCTGGAGGATCTGCGCCGGTCATGGTGGGAGGAGAGCGACCCGGCCAAGCGCCGCGCCGTGCTCGGCCAGGTGCACGCCCGCGCCTACGAAGTGCTGCCCTACATCAACGCCGGGCAGTTCCGCATCCTGGCGGCGTTTCGTAGCAACGTGGTCGGGCTGCGCGCGACGACGATCCCGGTGTTCTGGGGCGTCGAGAAGAACTGACCATGCCGATCCGCTGGGCACATACGGCCGAGGAGGTCCGGCGCTCAGTAGCGAAGGCCAGGGGCTTTGCCCCTGGACCCCAGCAAAGGCCGGGCCTTTGCAATCCGATACTTAAGTAAGG
>JBBQOT010000502.1:0-3246 GCA_038331165.1 Acetobacterales bacterium | reverse complement strand
TTGCCCTGTTGTGCGACGAGCTGAGCCAGGATTTCCTGGAATCTTTCCCCTCAGGACCTTTTTGACGCGAGATATCTGCCGTCGCTGTGGACAGCGCAAAAAACCGCGGCGCGGGCACTGGTCGCGGCAATCCTTGGACCGCTGACGTTGGACATGCTGACCCGCGTGACAGCCACGGTTCATAAACGCATGGCAAACGCGCCGAGATTACGAAAATCGCATCTGGTGTCGGTTCGGGTGGAACTATTTTAGCGCCTATGGGGCTCCGCCCCTGGTGGGTCCAGGGCGAGGCCCTGGCCTTGCTTCTGGACATCGGTCAATCATCACGAAGTTGGCATCACCGCGTGATCCAGATTTTCGACGACCCCGCCTTCGGTCACCACGCTCTAATATCGCGCGCTGCCGGCGCCCAGGGCGACGGCAGCGCGATGCAGCAGGCCCGGCAACGAGGCCGGTGGCAGCAGCTCGATCCAGTGCAATTGAGCCGCCCCAGTGGCGAGGCTGGTCTTGTAGCGATGCTCCCCGGCCAGCAGGTCGTAGGCCGCAAATCCTTCTTCGGCATACAACTCCGCTGCCAGATGATGGCAGGTGAGGCCGGGCTTGTAGTGGGCCGATTTTGCGGCGGCGTAGTCGAACCCTGTCTGATAATTCGACACGCGATTGTGCCAGCGGAAATTGTAGAGGTACCCCAGTGCCACGTCGCCGGCGTCGATGCGCAGCAGGTCGATCTCGCCACGCGGCCAGGCGGTGGTGAGCAGTTCGTCATGAAAAGCGACGAATTGCGGGTTGGCGAAGGCGCCCGGCTGGCCGCGCCCGGTCCAGGCGCGCTGGTGCAGGTCGCCGAGTGCCGCGAGGAAGGCCCGGGCCTCATCCAGCGACCCGGCGCGGCGTTGAGTAAGCGGGCCGGCAGCTTCGTAGCGTCGCATCGAGCGGCGTATCTGCGCGCGGGCATTGGCGCTGATCTGGCCGAGATGGCCGCCGGGATGGGCGCGCACCGCGGCGAGGTCGATCCAGGGCGATACGACGGCGTAGGCGCGCTCGCGCACCAGCGCGCCGGTGGCCCGGGCCGCGGCAAGATGCGCCGCGTCGACGCCGCTGAGCACCACGTGACCCGAACTCCGCACCACGCGCGCCAGGGCCGCGGCCAGCGTCTCGGCTGGCGCGGCGTCGGCGATCAGCAGCCCGTTGTGCTCGACATGGATGCTGTCGAGCGCGGGCATGCCGCTCTCGTTCAGCCACAGCCGGGTGCCGACGGGCAGACGGCGGCGGCGGTTGAACAGGCCCATTGCGACGGTTTCGCCGCCGTGGCGGACCTCGAGCAGGTGCGGGTCGGGGAAGCGCGCGGCGGCACGGCAGCCGACCCAGCTCCAGCTTTGGAAGAACGAGCCTTGCGAACGTGCCTCCAGCGCCCGCCAACTGGCGCCGAGCGCGGTCCAGCCGGGCGGTGGGGACAGGCGGATATCGAACATTCCAGGGCACAGAACCGTCGGGCGGAGAACATGTCAATCCGCCGCGGGCACTCGCGCCGCACCGGCGAGACCGGCATGATAGCGGCCACTTGTTCATGAAGGATGCACATGGCCCTGGCCGCCGCCCTGCTGGAAGCTGTCGTCGTACCGCCGCTGAACCTGCTGGTGGCGATCGCGGTCGGGCTGGCGCTGATCGCCGTCGCCGGCAGGCGGTCGGCGAGGCGGCGTGCCGGCCTGTGGCTGGCCTGCCTCAGCTTCGTCGGGTTGGTGGTGTTGTCTCTGCCGGTGACCGCGTGGCTGCTGCTGACGGGTCTGGAGCGGGGGGTGGAGCAGGCGCCGCCAGATGCCGCGCCGCCGCGCGCGATCGTGATCCTGAGTGCCGATGACCTGCGCGCCGTGCCTGGCGGCATCGTTGGGCCGCCGGATCTGGGACCGCTGACCCTGCAACGGGTGCGCGCGGGGGCACTGCTGCACCGACGCACCGGGCTTCCGATCCTGGTGAGCGGCGGCGTGGTGCGCACCGATACGCCGCCGATCGCGATTGCGATGGCACGCGTGCTGGCGGAGGAATTCGGCACGCCCGCACGCTGGGTCGAGGACAGTTCGACCACCACCTGGGAGAATGCCAGCTATTCCGCCGCGATGCTGGGCGATGACGGCATCGGGGCAGTCTTCGTGGTCACCCATGCCTGGCACATGCGGCGCAGCCTGTTCGCCTTCGGCCGCACCGACCTAGTGGCGACGGCGGCACCGACGCATTTCACCGGACCGGCGCACCCCGACGCGGCCGCCTTCGTGCCCAACGCGCACGCCTGGTCGGACAGTCGCCACGCGCTGCACGAGTGGATCGGGCTGGCGTGGTACGCGCTGCGGGCGCGGCGTTGAGGTGATGCGCCTGGTGGGCGATCCCGCTGACCTGCCCGAGGGGCTGGCTGAGCGCCTGCTGGGCAGGGACGGATTTTTCTCCACTGCTGCTTGGTGGCGCACGGTCTGGGCGGCTGGGGTGCCGGCTGGGGGCACGCCGCTGTTTGGGCTGGCCGGCACCGGTGAGGAGGCGGTGCTGTTCGGGCTGTTGCGCGACCGCGGCGGCCGGATAGAGGCGCTGACCAACCCCTATACCTGCCTCTACCAGCCGATGGTGGCTGCCGGCGCGGATCTGTACGCGGCTGGGCTGGCACTGGGGCGGCTGGCCCGCGGTGGCGGCGTGCTGCGGCTGGATGCGCTGGACCCGGACTGGCCGGGGCTGGTGCCGCTGCTGGCGGGCGCGCGGGCAGCCGGGCTGGTGGCGCTGCGCTTCGACCATTTCGGCAACTGGCACGAACGCATTGCGGGGCGCGACTGGCGGGGCTACCTCGCCGCCCGGCCCGGCGCGCTGCGCGAGACAGTGCGCCGCCGGCTGCGCGATGCCGAGCGCGACCCCAGCCTGGGCTTTCAGGTTCTTGCCGAGCCCGCCGAGGTGGAGGGGGCGATCGACGAATACGAGGCGGTCTATGCGCGCAGTTGGAAGGAGCCGGAGCCGTTTCCGCGCTTCAATGCCGAATTGATGCGCCAAGCCGCGCGCGATGGCATGCTGCGCCTGGGCGTGCTGCGCCAGGCCGGGCAGGCGATCGCGGTGCAACTGTGGATCGTGCACGATGGCGTCGCGGCGGTGCTGAAACTGGCGCATGACGAGGCGTTCAAGCCGATGTCGCCGGGTACGGTGCTCACCGCCTGGATGATCCGCCGGCTGATCGATACCGAGCGCGTGGAGGGCATTGATTTCGGCCGCGGCGACGAC
>JBBQOT010000501.1:0-3251 GCA_038331165.1 Acetobacterales bacterium | reverse complement strand
ACCGGTATGTGGCTATCGCACGGGACGTAGCCGATGGTGCGTTTCGTCGTTTCGATGTCCCAGCGCATGCCAGGGTTGTCGCTCATCAGGTTGAGTATGGCGAAGGGCAGGTGCTCGGCAAGCACGGCGCGTTCCATGGCCTGGCAAAGGTCACGGTTGGACAGCCACATTTGCTGGCCCCAGATGCCCCATCCCATGTGCGGGCCGGGGAGATTGTCGCCTGTTTGGCAGTAGCCGATGCGGAAGCTGATGGATGAGACGCCACGATGTTCGGCAAAGGCGCGGCCGATGCGCTCGCCGATCAGTTTCGATACGCCGTAGGGGTTCACCGGCGCTGCCTCGCGGTCAGTGGTAAGCGGAAAATTCGCAAAGCGATGGCCAGCCATGGTCCAGTTGGAACTGGCGAAGATTACTCTCTTCGCACCGTGGCGGGCGGCGGCTTCGTAGATGTTCTGTGTAAGGTCGATGTTGAGGCGTTGCACCGAGGACCAACTGGCCGAGGGGCTGGGGTCGCCGGCGAGGTGGACGATCGCGTCGGCGTTGGCGGCGAGCCGGGTCCAGGAGTCGCCGTAGACGGAGAGGTCGGCTTCGGCGATGGCCGGATCGCCGCCGGCGGTGCGGTCCACCAGGCGTATGGCCCAGCCGAGTGCGGAGAAATGGGCGCGTAGTTTGGTGCCGAGATTGCCGCGGGCGCCGGTGATCAGCACGGTCTTGGTCATGGTCAGTCCCTGGTGACGGCTCAGGATTTCATGGCGGCAAAGTCGTCGATGCCCAGCGCACCGCGCCACGCTTCGGTTTCCTCGGCTTTGGCGGGTTCGAGCGGGATGCCGGTGGCGTCGGCGATGCGCGTGATGCCGTTGAAGCCGGCGACGACGGCTGCGGCATCGATCATCGCCGCCTCGCCCAGGGCGGTCACCACGGCCGAGCGGGTCTGCGGTAGGATGTCGCTACCGGTGATGATTGCATCGGCAAAGGCGGCCAACACTGCGCCCGCCTTCACGCCGGAACTTGCCTGGCCTGTCATTGCACCCTGGAGGTCATAATCACCACCTGTCGTCTGGCCGCTCGCACGGAGCAGGCTGAGATGACTGGTGGTTCAATAGATACACTGGTTCAGCGCCGCGGTGCGGGCGGCCAGCATCTCGATCTGGGCGTGGCTGACGGCGCGGAACTCGCGGTGGAAGTCGCGCATCTCGGCCGAGCGCAGGTACATAGGCTCGAATAGGTCCCACCAGGCGATCATCGCGTCGGGCACCAGGCTCAGCGCCAAGTGGATGTTGCCGCGGCCGCGCTCACGCGGGCCGGGGATGCTGCGGTAGAGGTCGGGAACCGGCGGCGCCCAGTCGTCCGGTTGCAGCACCGGCATCCAGGCGAGGCCCGGGGTGGCCCGGTCAGGGCGGGTCCGCGACGGCAGGCCGGGCATGGGCAGCGGCAGGTCGAGCGGCGGCAAGCCAGCGCCGGCGCGGAAGCTGTCGATGGCCACCGTGATGGCCACGATCGCGACGAGCTCGACGTACTGCTCTTCGGTCAGTTCGGGGCCGATCAGGCGGCGGTACCAGGATTCGCCGAGCCGGCCCGAATCGGTGCGGATGCGGTGGATCGCCTCCAGCGCAGGGGTAGGCAGGACGGCCTGCGTGTCGTGGGCGCCACCGATAGACGCGGGAATCGCGGCATCGCGGCGGGCGCGGCATAGGGGGCAGCGGGCGGCGCGGCGCGTCTCAGCCACAATGGCGACGCGCTGGATGCCGGACCACCATGTGCCCGGCTGTCCCAACTGCTGCCAGGCTGCCGCTTGGGCCGCCATGAGGGTCGGGCGGATTTCCATGTGCCTAGCCACCCAAGGCGGCATCGAGTGCCGCATTCGCGGTGCGCAGGGCATGGGCGAGGCGGTTGGCGCCGCGGCGGGCGCTGACGCTGTGCATGAAGGCGGCGTCGGTGCCGGCGGTGGTAGCGGCGAGGTCGCGGATCGGTTGCAGCACCGCCCAATCCGGCACCGGCAACGCCGGGTCGTGCGCGAAACGGTCGCTGCTGGCGTAGTCGACTGGCACCAGAATCCGGGAAAGCGCCATCAGCGTGGCATTCACCTTCGCAGCGTCAAGGCTCGATGCGCGTTCGGCGAGGCGCTCGGCCTTGGCCATGAGCGCGTCGGTGGCAGTTTGCAGCGACGTGACATCGAACCGTGGTCCGAGGCTGGCGGCAAGGGCAGACAGTTCCTCGCCCAACGTGTGCGCCTGAGCGGCGAAGTCGAGCGGCAGCACCGTATCGGTGAGCAGCCTGGTTACCACGTGGACGAAGACCTTGGTGTCGCGCACCAGATTGGCTTCGTCGACCTTGTCGATCAGGTCCTCGGGCGTGTGCCACCACCAACCAAGAGCGTTGCGCAGCTTGAGCTTGGTCGGCGGCTGTTCGGAGAGGCCGCCGAACATCGAGGGCACACCGAGGCCCGGGAGGGAATCGTCGCTGGAGCGGTTCTTGCGCTTGCCACTGTATTGAAGGCCGGTCTGCTCAGTGATCGCCTCGCCGGCGAGTGCGCGGAGCTGTGCCATGGCGGCGGCATGGCCCAGTTCGGTGGCGCCGATGCCGCCGGTGGAATCGACGTTAACGTGAACGGCGCAGCGACGGTCGAGTTCGTCGAAGTGGTTGTCGACATACCAGGCGGAACCTGAGTAGCGGCCGTGGCTGTGGCCAGACCAGAAGCAGACGCGCAGGCCACGCTTCCAGTCGGCGCGACGGGTGGCGACGAGGCGGGCGACCTCCAGCATGGTCGCGTTGGCGCTGCCGTTGTCCATGACGCCATAGTACCAGGTGTCGTGGTGGCCGCTGAACAGAATGAATGGGGCATCTACGCCAGAGGGGGCGTCGAGCTCGGCTTCCAGGATCGGGGTCTTGCGCCAGCCGGTATCGACCTCGGCATGCAGCTCGACACGGGGCTTTTCGCCGGCGGCGAGGCGGTCGCGCAGGGCGCTGCCATCGGCGTTGGAGATTGAGCAGGCGACGGTGGCGGGAAGTTCGGCGAGGGTTTGCGGGTCCGGGTTGCCCCAGACCGGGGAGATGCACATTTCATGGATGTGGTGGTGCGGGCTGATATGGAGCTGGCCGATGGCGCCACCGTCGCGAGCGAGGGCGGCGACGACCGGGGTGGCAATGCCTTCGGCGAGCACGATTTTGCCGCGTACGTCCTTGCCGGCGAAATCGGCGGCGGTGCCGTCGGCGACGTAGACGAGATCGGCGGACAGTCCGCCAGCGGGGGA
>JBBQOT010000500.1:0-3301 GCA_038331165.1 Acetobacterales bacterium | reverse complement strand
GGCGGGGTAAGTTTCACCGCGCCCGCGGCCAGCAGTGCTGCGGCAGCGTTGCCAGCGATCGCCATCGGCCCGGCGGGCGGCGGCGGGGTGGCGCGCGGCGTCAGGCGCAGGAATAGGTGCAGAATTCGGCGCAGCATGCCGGGCTCCTCGGGCTGGCGGAGTCGTCCGCCGCGGTGGGAATGATGATAGAGGGCCACACTGCCGTTGACAGGCCTGCCCGCCTCTGGTGATTCGGTCGGGCCCGCGGTGCGGGCGCGGCTGGGAAGGCACGCGCATGAACGAGATGGCTACGATCGAGACGGTTGCCGAGTACTGGAACCGGCGCCCCTGCAACATCCGCCACTCGCGCGCGCCGATCGGCTCGCGCGAATATTTCGACGAGGTCGAACAGCGGAAGTACTTCGTCGAGCCGCACATCCCCGACTTCGCCCAGTTCACCCGCTGGCGCGACAAGCGGGTGCTGGAGATCGGCTGCGGCCTGGGCACCGATGCCACCAACTTCGTCCGCGCCGGCGCGGAATACACCGGCATCGAGCTGTCGCAGGTGAGCCTGGACCTCGCGCGCAAGCGCTTCGCGGCGTTCGGCCTGGACGGTACCCTGATCCAGGCGGATGCCGAGCGGCTGGGCGAACATGTGCGGCGCGCCAGCTTCGACCTGATCTATTCCTTCGGCGTTATCCACCACACCCCGAACCCCGAGGCGGTGATCCGCCAGGCGCGCCAGGTGATCCGCCCCGATGGCGAGTTCCGGCTGATGCTATACGCCCGCGATTCCTGGAAGGACACGATGATCGACGCCGGCTTCGACCAGCCGGAGGCACAATCGGGCTGCCCCATCGCCTTCACCTATTCGCAGGCCGAGGTGCGCCATATGCTGCGCGCCAATGATTTCCTGGCCACCGAGATCACCCAGGACCACATTTTTCCGTATGTGATCGAGAAATACGTGAACTACGAGTACGAGTTGCAGCCCTGGTTTGCCGCCATGCCGCAGCCGATGTTCCGCGCGCTGGAACGGCGCTTCGGCTGGCACATGCTGATTGTCGCCAAGCCGGCCTGAGCGGCGGTCCCGACCGTTTGCGCGCGGCAGGCCGGCCGGCGCGCGTGATCCCGGTCCTGCGGGTAGGTTGAGGCGAACACACCGCGCCAATCCTGCGACAACGCCCGGCGCCGCCACAGCCGTGCCTGCCTCCCCATCCCGGTTCACACATCCTGGCCGATCCCTGTAAAAACAGCGACGCCACCGCGGAGTTGAGGCATGCGCATCGCCTACCATAATCCCTGGGTCCAGTCGGCCGAGAACCAAAGCTACATGTCACTCGCCGCCGCCGGTTGCCGCGCGGGGATCGAGGTGGTGCATTGCGCCACCCACCAAGACATCATCGCCTCCGCGCCCGACTTCGTGCTCTCGGTCTCAAGCTCCGTCCCCAAGATGGTGGACCTGCCCAGCTACCTCACCGTGCATGCCCCGCGTTCGTTCTTCCTGCAAACGCCGTCGCACATGCAAAACCTGCTCACCTACGACGGCTTCCTCACCATCTCGGATTCGCTTGATCGCTTTCTGCGCGACGTCTGCTTCGGCGTCGGCCGCGACGACCAGCCCGGCTTTTTCTACAGCACCGCACAACGCGCCGAGGCCGCCCTGGCCGTGGACTGGGACACAGTAACCACCGGCGGCCGCCTCTCGGTCGCTTATTTCGGCACCAACTGGGACCGCCGCTTCCCCGCCCTGTTCCGTGCGCTCGACCGCCGCGGCATCCTGCATGTCTATGGCCCGGAAGCGGCCTGGCAGGACGAGGGGCTGGGCTGCTACCGCGGCTCGGTGCCGTTCGACGGCAACGCCCCCCAGCGTGTGTACGCCGGCTGCGGCATGGGCCTCGCGCTGATGGCCGAGCAATGGATGCGCGACGATGTCATTTCCAACCGCGTCTTCGAAATCGCCAGTGTGGGCGCCATCCCGATCTGCCCCGACATGCCCTGGATCCGCAAATGGTTCGGGACCGCGGCGCTGTATGTCGACATGACGGCCCCCACCGAGGCTATCGCCGACCGCATCGCTGCCCACCACGCCTTCTGCGCCACCAACCCCGCCGCCGTGCGCGACATGTCCGCCCGCGTGCGCGCCATCTTCGAGGCGCATTTCTCGGCCGAAATCCTGCTCGACCGGCTGGTCCGGTTTCATGAAACGCGCGTGCAGGAGACCGCCGCGGCCCGCA
The DNA here is from genome assembly GCA_038331165.1 of Acetobacterales bacterium. Lineage (GTDB taxonomy): Bacteria > Pseudomonadota > Alphaproteobacteria > Acetobacterales > Acetobacteraceae > CAMDGX01. The sequence goes on along the minus strand of JBBQOT010000500.1, from coordinate 1,085 downwards.
AGGCCATGCCCGCTGCACCGGACATCAGCGTCGTAGTGCGTTGCGGCGGGCGTGACCTGCCCTTCGTGCGCCGTGCCGTAGATTCGATTCGTCGCCAGAGCTACGGCAGGTTCCACGTCGTGTTCATGAAGTACCGCGACATCAACCTCTCGGAGATCCTGGCCGAACCGCCCGGTGCCGTCGCCTCCTGGCAAGAGGTATTCATCCCCGGCGGCGGCCGGGCCGAGATGCTGTTCGAGGGTGTCCGACACACCGAGACCGAATACTTCGCTGTGCTCGATGACGACGACTTCTGGCTCGATCATCATTTTGAGGATCTGTTTCGTGCGGGGCGCAAGATCGACCCAATGTTTGACAGTGCCTTCTCCGGCTCCATCGCCTTCGACTACCCGATCGAATATCGCCCGAACCAGTACTGCGACCGCAATGTCATCAGGTTCGGTTTCGACACAGATCACATCGATATGGCGGCGATCCAGCGTGCCATCGGCACCAACTGCTTCGTCGCTCGCCGTGACCTGGTGCCTGACGCGCTGCTCCAGGTGCCGCCGATGCACACTGCGGAGGATTCAGTCCTGGTGGCGCTGGTTACTCGCCGCTCGCGTCCGATTTTCACCTACCGTGCGACTGCGTTCTATCGCCGGGATGCCAGCGACGGGTCCAAATGGGCCACCCATCCCTCCCGGCGTGAGGACGAGTGCTCACTGTGGCTGCGCGTCGGCCTGGCCTGGGCGCCGCGCTGGCTTTCCCGCGCCTCCTGGCCGGCCGATGCCATGCGCAGCCTGACGGAACCGCCCTCCGAACCGACCGACCTGCTGCACGCCGAAATCATGGCCATCGAGCACTCCACAAGCTGGCGCCTCACCGCCCCGCTGCGCGTGCTCGGCAATCTCGCGCGCTTCCGCCGGTCAGGCCCTAGCCGCATCCCGCTCGATGCCACCGCGGCCCAGCTTCGGGCGCTGCTCGCCAGCTACCACGCCTCCACGTCCCGGCGGCTGACCGCCCCGCTGCGCCGGCTCGCCTGGCTGCTCCGCCGCCGCTGACAGCGTGCGCTATCCGGCAGGCCCGCGACCCAGGCGTACCAT
>JBBQOT010000499.1:0-3302 GCA_038331165.1 Acetobacterales bacterium | reverse complement strand
GGTGGAGGTGGGGTTCACGCCGCCGGCGGTGACGAACAGGCTGCCGTCGATGACAAAGAGGTTGCGCACGTCGTGGGCGCGGCCCCATTCGTTGACCACGGAGGTGGTGGGGTCGGTGCCCATGCGGGCGGTGCCGAGATTGTGCCAGCCCGAAAGTGGGATGGGGTTGAGCACGGACAGGTCGCGCGCGCCGGTGGCGGCGAGCAGGGTTTTCGCGCGGTCGATGCCGTGGTCGATCATGCGGCGGCTGTTGGCGCCGATGGTGTATTCCACCCTGGGGGCGGGGATGCCGTGGCTGTCTTTCAGCATCGGGTCGAGGGTGACGCGGTTGTGTGCCTCCGGCAGGTCGTCGCACACCACCGAGATGCCGAGGCGGTGGAAGGCGAGGTCACGGAAGGCGGCGTGGTGGCCGGGGCCCCAGGGCAGGCGGCCATGCTCGGTGCTGGTGGTGGCCTCGACCACCGGGCCGACGCCGCGGTTGATCTGGAAGATGTAGCCGCGCTTGAAGTCGCGGGCGGGGTCGGTTTCGTAGAACTCGTGGCTCCACAACGACAGCGGCGGGCCGCGGTTGCCGTCAACCTCCTGGTTCACATAGCCGTAGACCGAGACGTAGGGGTGCAGCATCAGGTTGCGGCCGACCTGATCGGAGGAATTGGCCAATCCGTTGGGGTGTTTCTCCGACTTGGAGTTCAGCAGCAGGCGCGGCGTGCCGATGCCATTGCAGGCGACGATCACCACATGGGCGGCCTGGAAGCGTAGCTTATTTTCGCTGTCGTAATACTCAACGCCGGTGGCCATGCCGTCTTCGCCGGTGGTGATGCGCTTGACACGGCAATGGGTGCGCAGTTCCACCCCGGCACGGAGGGCGATGGGCCAGTAGGTGATGTCGGTGCTGGCCTTGGCGCCCTGGGCGCAGCCGGGGGTGCAGTGGGCGAGGTTGATGCACTTCGCCCGGCCGTCGTACTCCTCGGTGGCGATGGTGTTGTCAGACGGCCACCAGTGCCAGCCGAGCGTGTTCAGCGCCTTGGCCCAGATGGCGCCGGAGCGGCCGAGGGCTGGCGGCGGCATTTGCGGGCGCTTGCCGGGGGGGTAGGCCGGATCGCCCTCCAGCCCCGAGACGCCCATCATGCGGTCGTTGAGGTCGTAGAACGGGGTGAGCTGGTCGTAGCTGACGGGCCAGTCATGGCCCACGCCGTCGAGCGATTGGGTGCGGAAGTCGGAGGGGTGCAGGCGCGGCCAGTGGGCGGTGTACATGATGGTGCCGCCGCCGACGCCGTTGAAGTTCATGATCTTGATCGGCGAGGCGTCGTCGTTGATCGGGTAGTCCTCGGGGCGGCCGCGGCGGTTGGGGTTGGGGGAGAAGTCGCCGGTGGCGCGGGCTTCCCAGTCGCGGCCGTTGGTGGGGTAGTCGGTGGGTTTCACCCAGCCGCCCTGTTCGAGGCAGACGATGCGCATCTTGGTTTCGGCCAGCGACCAGGCAACGGCGGCGCCGGAGGCTCCGGCACCGATTAAGAGGATGTCGGCGATGTCATCAGGCATGGGCGGCTTCCTGGAGCTTTGTTGCGGGAAGGAAGTAAGCATCTTCTTTTTCTGTAGAAAAAGAAGCAAAAAGACTTTTATCCGTTAAGGGAAGATGTGGGCCAAACACTCGCCTTGAACGGATAAAAGTTTTTTGGTTCTTTTTTTCAAAAAAGAACATCTTTCTCCCTACTCGAACAACGTCGCAAGGCGCTGCTTCATCGTGTCGGCAATGTACAGGGCCAAGGCCTGAATGGTGGAGGTGGGGTTTACCGCGCCGGCGGTGACGAAGATGCTGCCGTCGACGATGAACAGGTTGCGCACGTCGTGGCTGCGGCCCCAGCCGTTGACCACGGAGGTGGCGGGGTCGCGGCCCATGCGCGCGGTGCCGAGGTTGTGCCAGCCGCTGAACACGATGGGGTTGTTGATGGCGACGTCGCGGGCACCGATTTCGGCGAGGATCATTTTCGCGCGCGCCACGCCGTGGTCGATCATGCGCAGGCTGTTCGCGCCGATGGTGTATTCGACCTTTGGCGCGGGGATGCCGTGGCTGTCTTTCAGCACCGGGTCGAGCGTGACGCGGTTATGGGCCTCGGGCAGGTCGTCGACCACGACGGACAGGTTCAGGCGGCGATAGATGAGTTTGCGATAGATGGCGTGGTGGTCGGGGCCCCAGGGCAGGCGGCCGTGCTCGTGGCTGCTGGTGGCCTCGACGATCGGGCTGATGCCGCGGCTGATCTGGAACATGTAGCCGCGCTTGAAGTCGTTCGCTGGGTTGGTTTCGTAGAACTCGTGGCTCCAGAGGTTCAGCGGTGGGCCGCGATTGCCGTCGATCTCGTCTTCGACGTAGCCGTAGAGCTGGATGTAGGGGTGGAACATCAGGTTGCGGCCGACCTGGCCGGAGGAATTGGCCAAGCCGTTGGGGTGTTGCGTGTTGGCGGAGTTGAGCAGCAGGCGCGGCGTGCCGATGCCGTTGCAAGCGAGGATCACCACATGGGCTGCCTGGAAGCATAACTTATTTTCGTGGTCGTAATACTCCACGCCCTTGGCCATGCCGTCGTCGCCGGTGGTGATGCGCCTGACGCGGCAATGGGTGCGCAGTTCCACGCCGGCGCGGATGGCGATGGGCCAGTAGGTGATGTCGGTGCTGGCCTTGGCGCCCTGAGCGCAGCCGGGCGTGCAGTGGCCGAGGTTGATGCATTTGGCGCGGCCGTCGTAGTCCTCGGTGGCGATGGTGGCGTCGCTCGGCCACCAGTGCCAGCCCAGCGTGTTCATCGCCGCACCCCAGCGCGCGCCGGAGCGGCCGAGCGGCAGGGGCTTCATCGGCGGTTTTTTCCCGGGCGGGTAGGCGGGGTCGCCCTCCAGGCCCGCAACGCCCATCATGCGGTCGTTGAGGTCGTAGAACGGGGTGAGCTGGTCGTAGCTGACCGGCCAGTCATCGCCGACGCCGTCGAGCGTTCTGGTGCGGAAATCGGAGGGGTGCATGCGCGGCCAATGGGCAGTGTACATTACGGTTCCGCCACCGACACCGTTGAAGTTCACCACCTTGATGGGCGATGCGTCGTCGTTGATTGGATAGTCCTCGGGGCGGGCGCGGCGGTTCGGGCTGGTGGCGAAGTCGCTCTGGGCGCGCGCCTCCCAGTCGCGGCCGGTGGAGGGGTAGTCGGCGGGATTCATCCAGCCGCCCTGTTCCAGGCAGACGATGCGCATCTTCGTCTCGGCCAGCGACCACGCCATCGCCGCCCCCGAGGCGCCGGCGCCGATGATCAGGATGTCGACGATGT
>JBBQOT010000498.1:0-3310 GCA_038331165.1 Acetobacterales bacterium | reverse complement strand
GGTTTCCAAAGGCCCTCGGCCTTTGGTGGGTCCAGGGCAAAGCCCTGGCCTTGGCTTTCTCTATCGGTCAATCATTAGAAGGGTTGGTATAACATCGCCAACAAGCGCCATCCCGACGTGCTGGAGGCAGCCCGGGCGCTGGTTGATCAGGTCGTCGTCAGCGGCCAGGCGAACACCCCGATGACCCCGCATCGGATCGAGATCGTCGGCGCCCTGGCCGCCATGCTGCACGCCAGCGGCGCGAAGGTTCGAGCGCGCCCGGCTCAATCCCCCACCTCCCCCCGCAGCGTCGCGAACGTCTCGCTCGCCACGATCAGCGCCTCGCGCACGAACGGCAGCCCGACATAGACCGACAGGTGGAGAATGGCTTCCGTCAGTTCCTCCTCGCTCCAGCCATGGTTGCGCGCCATCCGCAGATGCACCGCCAACTCGGGATAACGCCCGGTCGAGGTGTCCGAGATCACGCAGATCATCGCCCGCGTCTTCAGGTCCAGCCCGGGTCGCGTCCACACTGAGCCGAAGGCGATATCGGTCGCCAACTCGCGGAACTTCACCATGATCGGGTCGGCGTACAACGTCGAATTCAACTGCTGGGCATATCCCTCGCCCATCAGCTTGGTGCGCATTGCCGTGCCCTTGGCCCGCAGGTTCTCGTCAGACATCACGCCACTCCTGTTGCAAGTTGGGAGGAAGCCGGCCGGCTGCGCCGCAGCAGCAGCACGGCAATAACCACATTCACCAGGTTCCACGCGAACCCGTTGGCAAACGCCGCGCGGTACGACCCGGTCAGGTCGAAAATCGCACCCGACATCCAGCCGCCCAGCGCCATGCCCAGGATCGTCATCATCAACACGATGCCAACCCGGGTGCCGGCCTCGCGCGCCGGGAAATACTCCCGCACCACGATGGCATAGCTCGGGATGATCCCGCCCTGGAACAGCCCGAACAGCGCCGAGATCACATACAGCGATGCCAATCCGTCGAAGGCGAAATACAGCAGCAGCGCGCTGGCCTGCAGCACGGAGCCGAGCAGCAGCGTCCACAGCCCGCCGATCCGGTCGGCGATGAAGCCCGAGGCCAGCCGGCTGACCACGCCGAACCCCAGCATCAGCGACAGCATCTCCGCCCCGCGCGCCACCCCGTAGCCCAGGTCGCCGCAATAGGCGACGATATGCACCTGCGGCATCGACATCGCCACGCAGCACATCACCCCCGCCACCGCCAGCAGCCCCATCAGCATGTTGGGCGAAATTCCGCGCAGCCGCCTTCCTTCCACCACGCCCGCCATCACCGGCGCATGGGCCGGCGCCGGCCGTCGCAACAGCAGCGACAGCGGCAGCATCGCTGTCGCACACACCACCCCGATCACCAGATGCCCCATCCGCCAGCCAATCGTCTCGATCATCGCCTGCACGATCGGCGGCCAGATCGTCCCGGCCAGGTAGTTGCCTGAGGCGCTGATCGCCACCGCCACGCCGCGCCGGCGGATGAACCAGCGCGAGGTATCGGCCATCAGCGGCCCGAACACGGTCGACGAGCCGAGCAAGCCGATCGGCACGCCGTATGCCAGGGCGAACACCCACACATTCGTCGCCAGCGCCGCCAGCCCATAGCCCAGCCCCAGGAACACCGCCCCGATCGCCACCGGTATCGCCACGCCGAACCGGTCGGCCAGCTTGCCCATCAGCACCCCGCCCAGCGCGAAGCCGATCGTCACCAGGGTGAACGGCACCGAGGCATCGGCGCGGTCCACGCCGAACTCCATCTGGATCGACGGCAGCACCACCACCGCCGACCACATCCCCACCCCGCCGACGGTGCCCAGCAGCACCGCGATGCCCAGCCGCATCCAGGCATAGGCGGAATCTTCGACCCCTTCGGCCATCACTCCCAGCCCGGCGGCGGCGTGAACCCGCGCCACGCAGTCTCCAACAGCCGCGCCACCTCGATGGTGGTCCGGTCGTCATACATCGCCCCCAGGATCTGCACCCCGAACGGCAGCCCGCCCGCACTCAGCCCCAACGGTGCCACCGTGCCGGGCAACAGATAGAAGCTTGCCAGCCCGGCCCAGAACATCTGCTCCACCACCGGCACCTGCCGGCCGTTCACCGCAATCGTCCGCTGGTGCCGCTCGCCGGCATGGTCGTGCGCAAACGCGGGCGAGGCGGCCGGCGGGGTCAGCAGCACGTCCCAATCGCGGAAGAACGCCCCCCACGCGCGGCGCATCCGTTGGCGCTGCTCATTGTTCTGCAGGAAAACGCGGTGGCGCATGGTGATGCCGCGCGCCATCTGGGCGTAGTAGCTCGCGTCGTCCTTCGCTTGCCCGTCGCGCACCGCTTGCCACTGCGCCGCCGCCGCATCGTCCAGCCCCACCGCCGTGATCGCCCGCAGCATCTCGATGTACAGCGCGTGCCCTTCGGCGAGGTCGAATGCCGGGCGCGCCGTCATGCTCACCTTCGCTCCCGCCCGGCGCAGCGCCTTGGCGAGATTCTCCAGCTCGGCCTGCATCGCATCATCCACATCCGAACACGGATGGCGCGTCATCACCGCCACCCGCAGCCCGGCCAGCGTCTTCTGCCGCGGCGGCGGCAGCCGCAACTGCCACGCCGCCTCGGCCGCCTCCGACCCCGCCATGATGTCCAGCCCGATCGCCAGATCCTCGGCCGAGCGCGCCATCGGCCCCACCACCGCCATGTCGAGCTGGTCAATAGTGTCGAACACCGCATGCCCGGTTTGCGGACAGATGCCCCAGCTCGGCTTGTGCCCATACACACCGCAATAGTGTGCCGGATTGCGGATCGAGGCACCGATGTCGCTGCCGGTATCCATGCCGGTGAACCCCGCCGCCAACGCCGCCGCCGACCCCCCGGAGGACCCGCCCGGCACCCGCGCCGGGTCCCACGGATTGCCGGTGGTGCCATAGATCGCATTGAAGCTCTGCCAGTCCGCCAGGTTCAGCGGCACGTTGGTCTTGCCGAGGAACACCGCCCCGGCCGCGAGATAGCGCTCCACCGTCACCGAATTCGCCCGCGCCTTGTGGTTCTTCAACGCCGGAATGCCCCAGGTCGTCGGCAGCCCCGCGATGTCGAAACTCTCCTTGATCGTCATCGGCACGCCATGCAGCCGCCCGGTTGCCCCCTGGCCGCGCGCCGAATCCAGTGCCGTGGCGCGCTTGCGGGCCTGGGCGAAGTCGCGCACCACCACGGCATTGATCCGACTGTCCAGCCGCTCGACGCGCGCGATGTAATGGTCAAGCAACTCGCGGCAGCCGATCGCGCCGCGGCGGATCAGCGCCGCCTGGCGCTTTGCC
>JBBQOT010000497.1:0-3311 GCA_038331165.1 Acetobacterales bacterium | reverse complement strand
CCCGCTTGGCGTCCACGCCCAATACATAGGTGACGAGCCGCGCCGCCTCGCCCAGCAGCAGTTCGGCTTCGTACATGTTGTGCGATTCGGCGGCGAAGGTGCCAAAGCCGGTGCGGTCCTTGTAGCCGTAGCTGCAATCGAACACGTCGAAGATCAGGTCGGTCGCGAGGTCGAAGGCGACTGTGTAGTACGCCAGGTTCATGTGGTTGTTGGCATCGATCCACGCGGGCTGCACCACCACCGCGCCGCTGTCGAAGGGTGCTGCCCAGAAGGCGGGGCTGGTGCGGGGGTCGGCAGGCTGGTCGTTCACGCCGCCCTCCACATCTCACCCTCGGCGACCGCCCGGCCTTCGTCGCGCAGCTTCTCCAGATGAGCGATGACATTGCGCTGGGCGGCGGGGCGCAGGTTGGGCGTGATGGTGGTGTAAAGCGCCTCGACCAGCCCCATCGGGGTTTTCGGACCGCTGGCCAGCGCGCCGGCAATGGCAGCCTCGCGCTGGGCGCGATGGACCAGCAGCGCGCGGGCAAAGGGATGGGGGTCGGCGATCGGCGGCCCGTGGCCGGGCAGGTACATGGTGTCGGGCCGCGCCAACAGGCGGCGCAGCGAGGCGAAGTAGTCGGCCATGTTGCCGTGCGGCGGGCTGACGATGCTGGTCGACCAGCTCATGATGTGGTCGGCGGTGAACACAACGCCGTCGCGCGCGAAGCACAGATGGTCGGAGGCATGGCCGGGCGTATGGATTGCCGTCCAGCCGGCAACGACATCACCGTCGTTCATCGCCATGTCGGGGGTGTGCGACGGGTCCTGGCTGCGGGAAAAACTCCAGACCATGGCCCCGCTTGCCGCCTTCAGCGCCGGGACCGCGCCGAGATGGTCGGCATGGGTGTGGCTGAGGATGATCCGCGCCACCCGCCCGCCGGTGGCGGCCATGATGTGGGCCACATGCTCGGCCTGGTCGGGGCCGGGGTCGAGCACGCTGAACCCGTCATCGCCGGCGATCAGATAGGTGTTGGTGCCGTTATAGGTCATCGGGCCGGGATTGGCCGCGACGAGACGGGTGATGCCCGGCAAAACCGGCAGCACTTGGCCGCGCGGTGGCACCGGCTCGGTCAGGAAAGCCATCGTATCCCCCATTGGCGTCTATGCCGGCATTAAGCCCCAGCTTCGCAGCGGACGCCATGCGTCCTGCGCGCAGCGATCAGTCACGCCGGGCGTAGACGGTATAGCGCCCATGCCGACCCACCTCGGCGTAGTGCGACCAGACCTCGGCGAACAACGGGTGGCGGCTGAAATATTCGATCAGGCTGAACGCCGCACCGTCGCAGGGCGGGATCGCCGATATGTCGTCGATCACGACCGCCGCCGGCGGCGCGCGGGAGAAATCCTCGGCGACCGTGCGATAGAGGAAGAACTCCGGCCGGCCCATCTCCCAGGCGTCGCGATAGCGCTTTCCCCCGGCAGGACATTCCAGATAGGCGCCCTCCAGCAGCCAGATGTTCATGGTGCGCAGCGTCATCCGCGCGTCGGCATAGTTCAGCGCGGGGTAGATCGGCGCGATGCCCGGCGACAGCACCAGCACGCGCGCACCGGGCGCATGTTCGCGCAGCATCCGCGTCAGCGCATAGGCATCCGATTGGCGCCAGATCAGTTGATTCCACGGTGCCTCGCCCTCGGCGACCAGGTACAGCCCAAATAGCGCCGCCAGACCCGCGGCCACCCGCATCGCGGCGCGTGGGGTGGCGCCAGCGCGCAACCCATCCAGCCAGCGCGACGCCAGCACCGCGGCGAGCGAACAGGCAAACAACTCGATCGGCATGATGTGGTACGACCAGCCCTTGTGCTGCGCCAGCGCCGAGGCCAGCGCGCCCAGCCCGGCCAGCGCCAGTACCCGCGGCAGCGCCGGCGAACGGTGCCCCCGCGGGCACCACGCCAGGACCGCCAGCACCGCAAGGAAGCTCGCCGCCGTCCCCGGTCGCGGCATCGCCAGCAGCCCCCAAGGGGTCTGCCCGCCATTGTCGAGATAATACTCCAGCACCAGCGGCACGACGCCGCCGAGATAGTCGGGAAACAGCAGCGGCAACGTTGCGACGTAGGCCAGCCAAAGCGCCGCCATCGCCCAGGGCGTCGGGTCGCGCAACGCGGACGCACCGGTGCGGCGCAACGCCGTCAGGAGTACCGCCACCTCGACCAGCGCCGGGATGGCCAGGAAATGCGGCTTCAGCGCGAAGCCCAGCGCCGCCACCAGCGCCGCCGCAACGCCGAAGGCGGGCCGCGCCCCCGCCATTCGCTGCGCCGCGGCCAACAGATAGGGGAGGGCCATCGCCGCCATCAACGTCTCGCGCTGGCCGAAATCATAGCCGGCGCCGAATGTTACCAGCCCAGGCAGCACATCGAGCAACGCCCGCTCCACCGGCCCCTCGGCGACCTCGCTGGCGGTGCCACGCCCGCGCACCGCCAGCGAAAGCCGCCACAGTGCGAAGCCCAACGCCACCAGGCAGACCTGAAGTGCGGCGACACCGTCCAGCCCGGTCGCCTGGGCCAGCGCGGCCGGCAGCAGGTTCAGCACGTAGATCAACGGCGGGTTCACGTCGATCAGGTCGACATAGAGCGTTTCGCCGGCCAGCCAGCGCTCGCTGAAACTCAGCACCGCGGCCACGTCGTGGTTGATCGGCGGCGCCATGATCATCGCCAGGAACAGCAGCGGAACCAACAGCGCCGGCCACGCGCGCCATGCGGCACGAACGATGCCACGCACGGCCGCGCGAGCGGGACGAAGAGCAAGGGACATACCACACCATTCTTCCCGCTCGCGGCACCGCGAACAAGCCGCCCCTACATCCCCCTGCGCGTGGGCGCCGATTTGTGCCAAAGATTGGCCATGGAATTGGGCGAATACGCGCTGATGGACGATGTGGAGGGGCGCATGTGGTGGTACCGCGCGCTCCACACACGCATCGCCGACGCGCTCGACGGCATAAGCGGCCGGGTGCTGGACGCCGGCTGCGGCACCGGCGGGTTGCTGGCACGGCTGCGCGACCGGCCCGGCATGGCGCTGTACGGCCTGGAATACGACGCCGCCGCGGCACCGCGCGCCGCCGCCAAGTCGGGGGCCGCGGTCGTGCGCGGCAGCATCAACGCCCTGCCCTTCGCCGATGCCAGCTTCGCCGCGGTGGTCAGCGCCGACGTGCTGTGCCACGGCGCCGTCGACCCCGCCGCCGCCCTGGCCGAGTTGCGCCGCGTGCTGGCCCCCGGCGGAAAACTGGTGCTGAACATGCCAGCCTATCAATGGTTGCTCAGCGCGCACGACCACC
>JBBQOT010000496.1:0-3315 GCA_038331165.1 Acetobacterales bacterium | reverse complement strand
CGCATTTCATAACCAACGCCCCATCCGTCGTGCTGGGATCGAACCCCTGGCCCTGGGATGCCGTTTGATGTAAGCGCTCGTTACATGCGTTTCACCTCGGACCCGCCACCGCGCGGCCCGCGCCCCGACAAGGGGGAGGGCAGCCGCGACAGCTACCATCACGGCAACCTGCGCGAGGCGCTGATTGCCTCGGCGCTGGCACTGATCGCCGAGCGCGGCCCGGCCGGCTTCACCTTCGCCGAGGTCGCCCGCGCCGCCGGCGTCAGCGCCGCCGCCCCGTACCGCCACTTCCGCGACCGCAACGCCCTGGTCGCCGAGATCGCCCGCCAGGGCTATGAGCGTTTTGCAGCGGTTCTGGAAACGGCCTACAACAGTGCCCGACCCGACCCAGTGACCGCGATCGAGAATTGTGGCCGCGCCTACCTGACCTTCGCCCGCCAGGAACCGGCGGCGTTCGCGGCGATGTTCGAGCCGGGCTTTCCGCTGGAGGAGGATGCAGCGCTGCTGCGCGCCTCAGACAACGCCTTCGCCGTGCTGCGCCGTGCCGCCGAGGCCGCCTGCGCCGCCTGGCGCGGCAGTGGCGCCCGCCCACCGTCGCTGATGGTGGCGCTGCACATCTGGGCCATGTCGCACGGCATCGCCGCCCTGTTCGTTGGCCGCACCGACGCCACGCGCCGCAAGCTGCCGATGGCGCCGGAACAGCTGCTGGAAGCCGGCTTGCTGGTCTACCTCCAGTCGCTCGGGCTTTCGGCGCAGGTGGGCTAGGCGAAATCGCTGTGCGCCGGCCTTGACTTCCACGCCGCGATGCCCCACCTATGTAAATGTGATTTACATTCACATCCGCCCACCACTTGGCCGACCCAAACCCCCGGCCAGTCCCCCAAGGAGAGGACAATGAACGCCACCGCCTTCCTCAACGACATCCCCAAGCCGGTCTGGATCGTGGCCATGGTGATGGGCTTCATCTGGTTCTGGCCGGTCGGCCTGGCGGTCCTCGCCTACACCATCGGCAGCCGCCGCTGGGGTCGCCGCGCCGCCGGGCCGGGCCAGTGGCACAACACCGAGGGCCAGCAGGGCGGCGCCTGCGGCTGGGCCAAGTGGGGCGACTGGTCGGCCCCATGGAACCCGCAGCAGCGTCCCGCCGCACGCGCCAGCGGCAACGCCGCCTTCGACGAATACCGCACCGAGACGCTCCGCCGCCTGGAGGAGGAGCAGAACGAGTTCGTGGAATATCTCGAGCGCCTGCGCCGTGCCAAGGACAAGACCGAGTTCGACCAGTTCATGGCCGACCGCCGCCGCCCAACGATCGTGCCGGACAACAACTCCAACGCGTAAGGCCGATACCTCCCCCGTTCATGGCGGGGGAGGATGCCGCTGGCATCAGCCCCACGACCTCAGCCCGCCTGTGTCCGCACAGGCGGGCTGATCCATGTCATGGCGGCGCCGCATCGGGTATAGTTTGATGGTTCGACGTAAAGGGAGCGACGCCATGCCCGCCCACCCGACCCTCTGGATCGCCATCGCCGACGGCGAGCACGCGCGCTTGGTCACCCGCGCCGCCGATAACGCGCTACACACACAGTCCAGCCTGGTCTCGCCGGCCGCGCACCAGCAGACGTCCGACTTGGTCAGCGACCGCGCTGGCCGCTCGTTCGAAAGCGCCTCGCCCACCCGCCACGCCATCACGCCGCGCACCGACCCGCATGAAAAGGCGCAGCTCGCCTTCGCCCACCAGGTCGCCGCGGCGATCAATGCCGGCAGCTTCGACCAGTTGGTGCTGGTCGCCCAGCCCGACATACTGCACGCGATCCAGAACCATCTCGACCAGCCCACCCGTGCCCGCGTCACCGGCACGCTGATGAAGAACCTGGTGAAGGTGCCCGACCACGAATTGCAGCCCCATCTCGCCCAATGGGTGCACCCAATCGTCCGCAAGGCGTAGCCAGCCGCCCGCCAAGGCGCCAGGATGGCGGGGCTTTCGTCCGGGGGACCCCACCATGACCTACGACCCGCGCAGCTTCCGCGGCCTCACCTTCCACGACGCCCTGCCCGCATTCCGCGACGGCAGCGACACCCCGCGCGCCTACCTGGAACGCTGCATCGCCACGGTGGACGCGCGCGAGCCAGTGGTGAAGGCGTTTGCGTCCCTGAACCGCGACTCCGCCCGCGCTGCGGCCGATGCCAGCACGCGGCGCTGGGCCGACGGAAAGCCGCTGTCGCCCATCGATGGCATGCCCATCGGCATCAAGGACCTGCTGGAAACCAAGGACCATCCCACCGAAATGGGCTGCGAGGCGTGGCACGGCAATTTTCCCAAACGCGACAATGCCGCCGTGTGGGCACTGCGCCAGGCCGGCGCGGTGATCTTCGGCAAGACCGTCACGGCCGAGATCGGCGGCGCCCATCCTGGCCCCACCACCAACCCCTTCGACCCATCGCGCACCCCCGGCGGTTCCTCCTCGGGTTCGGCCGCGGCGGTCGGCGCACGGATGATGCCGGCCGCGATCGGCACCCAAGTCGGCGGCTCGATCATTCGCCCCGCGGCCTATTGCGGCAATGTCGCGCTGAAGCCGACGCAGGGCGGCATCAATCGTGGCGAGCGCCAGGCGACATCCATGAGCACGCACGGCCCGCATGCCGGCTGCATCGAGGATATGTGGCAGGTGGCCATCGAGATCACCACGCGGGCCGGCGGCGACCGCGGCAGCCTCGGCCTGTTCGGCCCCGACACGCCCCCGCCGGCACAGCAGCCTGGACGATTGATCGTCTTGGAAACCGAGGGCTGGGAGGCGTTGGACGCCGCAACCAAGGCCGGTTTCGAGACCTTCCTGGAAAACCTCCGCGCCGCCGGCATCACCCTGTTGCGCCGCCGCGACCATAATTTCATCGAGGCGCTGGAACGCTCGGTCGCCGACGGCCGGGCGGTGTGCGGCACCATTACCAGCTGGGAAAACCGCTGGAGCCAACGCGCCCTGGTCGACGCCCACCCGAACGGTGTGTCGGAGCGCGCGCAGAACACCCTGCGCCGGGCAGAGACGATGTCGCCCGACGACTACCGCGCCGCTCTGCTGGCGCGCGACACAGCCCAACTCGCCCACAAGGCAGCCGGCCCTTTGGCCGACGCCGTGGTCACCCTGGCCTGCCCGGGGCCAGCAACGCCTTGGTCTGGCGATATTCCCGGCCAACCCCTGAACCCGCGCCCGACCGGCGACTTCGTGTTCAACGCGCCAAGCTCGATGCTGTTCGCGCCGGCGGTGACGGTGCCGCTGATGGGGGTGGGCGGCATGCCGGTGGGCGTGCAGGTGATGGGCCAAA
>JBBQOT010000495.1:0-3317 GCA_038331165.1 Acetobacterales bacterium | reverse complement strand
CCCAGAGGCATGGATCAGGGCAGCAGCAGGGTTGGGGCCATATCAACAGAGTTCAAGATAAGAGCGTTAATTTTTCTTGGAAAGTAAGGTCCAGGGGCTTGGCCCCTGGCGGGTCTGGGCAGAGCCCAGCCTCCCTTATCTTAGTGCCTATAGGGCAAAGCCCTGGCCTTTTCTGCCTCCATGCGTCGTCTTCAACAAGAATTGGCCTGATCCAGCAGCCGGCGATAGTGGCCGGCGATCTCGGCGGAAAAGGCGACGAGAATGATCGCCTCGAACGCGCCAGCCGCAGCGGCGACCTCGCGCAGCGCGATGCCGCAGGCCTCGGGCAACGGATAGCGATATACGCCGCAGCTGATCGCTGGGAAGGCAATCGTGCGCAGCCCGTGTGCGGCGGCCAGCGAGAGGCTGTTGCGATAGCAGGCCGCGAGCAGCGCCGCCTCGCCCAGTGTGCCGCCCTGCCAGACCGGGCCGACCGTGTGGATCACGTGGCGCGCCAACAGGCGGTGGCCGGCGGTCATGCGCGCTTCGCCGGTGGGACAGCCGCCGAGGGTGCGGCATTCCGCCAGCAGGCCGGGGCCGGCGGCACGGTGGATGGCGCCGTCGACACCGCCGCCACCCAGAAGCGTGGTGTTGGCGGCGTTGACGATGGCATCCACATCCAGCGTGGTGATGTCGGCCTCGATGACCCGGAGGCGGTGCATGGCGGCTAGGTCACGGCGCGGCGGGCGCGGTGGTGCACCTGTTGCCACTCGCCACGAACCATCACCAGCCGCAGCGCCTCGGCGGCCTCCCACAGGTCGGTGTAGCGCGTGTAGAGCGGGGTGATGCCGAAGCGCAGGATGTCGGGCGCGCGGAAGTCGCCGATCACGCCGCGGGCGATCAACGCCTGCATGATCGGGTAGGCCTGGTCATGGGCGAGGCAAACCTGGCTGCCGCGCCGGGCGGAGTCGCGCGGCGAGGCGAGGCGGAAGCCCCAAGGGCCGCAACGCTGCTCCAGCAGGGCGGCGAACAGCGTGGTCTGATGGACCGATTTTGCGCGCACCTGGTCCATCGGCGCCAGCAGCGCGATGTCCACGCCCACTTCCAGGGCTGCAAGGCTCAGCACCGGCGGCGTTCCGACCATGGCGCGCGCAATGCCGGCGCCGGGGCGATAGCCGGCCTCGAAGGCGAACGGTGCCGCGTGGCCCAGCCAGCCGGTGAGCGGGTAGCGCACCGCCTCCTGCAAGCGGGGCGCGACATACAGGAACGCCGGCGCGCCGGGGCCGCCGTTGAGGAACTTGTAGCCGCAGCCGACGGCAAGATCGACGTTGCACGCCGTAAGGTCGACCGGCACGGCGCCGGCGGAATGCGCGAGGTCCCACAGCACCAGCGCACCCTTGGCGTGCGCGGCACGGGTGATTGTTGCCATGTCGTGCATCGCGCCGCTGTGGTAGTTCACGTGGGTCAGCATCACCACCGCGGTGTCGTCGTTGATGGCGGCGACAATGGCGTCCGGCTCGGCCAGGCGCAGCGTGTGGCCCCGGTCGAGCAGGGCGGCGAGCCCCTCGGCGACATAGAGGTCGGTGGGGAAGTTGCGCTGCTCCGACACGACAACGCGGCGGTCGGGGCGGGCCGACAGCGCGGCGCCGAGCAGCTTGAAGATATTCACGCTGGTGGAATCCGCGACCATCACCGTGCCCGGCGCGGCACCGACCAGGCGCGCGATCTTGTCGCCCACCCGCGCCGGGGTGGCCATCCAGCCGGCGTCGTTCCAGCTGCGGATCAGGCCCTGGCCCCACTCCTGCTGCACCACCTCGGCGACGCGGGCGGGGGTGGCGCGGGGCAGGGCGCCGAGCGAATTGCCGTCGAGGTAGACCACCCCCGGCGGCAGGTCGAATTTCTCCCGGATGGGCGCCAGCTCGTCGGCAAGGTCGAGGGCTTCCAGATCGGTGTGGGTGATGGACATGCTGCCTCCTGCCGTGGCCGCATGCTTGCCTCGGCCCGCCGGCTACCGCAACCGTTGACCGAAAGGGCACGGCAACGGTTGACCGAAAGGGCACCTCGCGCGGAAACTCGGTGAAACCCCGGAGCCCCGGCCATGAACCATCTCGCCCCCAGCCTGAATCCCCTCCGCCCCGACGCACCCGAAGAGATCCCGGTGATCGACCTGGCCGACTACCTGGCCGGCAAGCCTGGCGCGCGAGAGGCCGCCGCTGCGGCGCTGCGCCATGCGCTGGAGGAGGTGGGGTTCTACTTCATCACCGGCCACGGGGTGGACCAGGGGCTGGTGGCCGCGGCGTTCGACGCGGCGAAGCGGTTCCATGCCCAGAAGCTGGCGGACAAGCTCACCCTCAAGATCAACCAGCACAATATCGGCTACCTGCCGGTACGCGGCTCGGTGACGCGGCATTCCAAGATCAACCCCAACAACAAGCCGAACGTGAACGAGGCATTCTTCGTCAAGCGCGACCTCGCCCCCGACCATCCCGATGTCGTGGCGGCGCTGCCGTTCCGCGGCATGAACCAGTGGCCCGAGAACCTTCCCGGCTTCCGCGATACGGTGGTGGCGTATGCCACGGCGATGGAACGGCTGGGGCTGGCGTTGCTGCCGCTCTACGCCACCGCGCTCGACCTGCCGGAGGATTTCTTCGCCGCGCGGTTCGCGCCGCCGATGTACACATTGCGCATGTCGCACTACCCGCAACACGAAGGCACCGACGAGAACGAGTTCGGCCTCGCGCCGCACAGCGACACCAGCTTCATGACCCTGCTGGCGCAGAACAAGGTGCCCGGCCTGTCGATCCGGCTACCAAACGGGCGCTGGGTGGATGCGCCCGCGCTGGAAGGCAGCTTCCTGGTGAACGGCGGCGACATGCTGCGGCGCTGGACCAATGAACGCTTCCTGGCCACCCCGCACCGGGTGGTAAACCGCTCGGGTCAGGAACGCTACGCCATCCCGTTCTTCTTCGACTGCGCCTACACCACGCGCATGGAATGCCTGCCCACCTGCACCGCACCGGGCAACCCGCCGCAGTACGAGCCGATCACCTATCCCGACTACATGCTGTGGTACCGCAACCTGAACTACGGTGGCCAGCAGCCCGAGGCACCGAAAGGCCGCGACGGGGTGCAGTTGTCGGCCGGGTAAGGGCCTGAGGTGAAATAAGTAAGGCCAGGGCTCTGCCCTGGACCCGCCAGAGGCAGCGCCTCTGGACTCCATTTGTTTAAGTGTTGTTTGGGGAAGGTGGCCATCACGGTGGTTGAAACATCCCGATAGCCCCCTTCCCCAAACAACACTCAAGTAAGGGGGCGACGGCCCTTGGTGGGGTCGAGGGGCG
>JBBQOT010000494.1:0-3318 GCA_038331165.1 Acetobacterales bacterium | reverse complement strand
GTGAACCGCCACACCGTGCGCCGTGCCCTGGAGGAATTATCGCGCAACGGCCTGGTGCGGGTGGAGCAGGGGCGCGGCAGCTTTGTGGCCGAGGATGTGCTCGACTACGCGGTCGGCCCGCGCACACGGTTTTCGGAATGGATCCGCCGGCATAACAAGGAACCCTCGGGCCAGACGCTCGACCTGCGCGAGATGCCGGCCGACCAAACCGTGGCCGCCGGGCTCGGGCTGCGCGCCGGGGCCAGGATCGTGCGGTTGGAGCGGCTGGGGCTGGCCGACGGGCGGCCGGTCAGCGTCGGCCTGCACCATTTCCCGGCGGCGCGGTTTCCGAAGCTGCATGCGGCGTTGCGCGACGGCGCCACGATTTCCGAGGCGCTTGCCCAGGGCGGGGCGGCCGATTATCGCCGCCAGACCACGCGGGTGAGTGCGCGCATGCCATCGGAACAGGAGGCGGCACTGCTTGGCATGCCACGCAACCGGCCGTTGCTGGTCAGCGAAAGCATCAACGTCGATGCCGAGGGCCGGGTGGTGGAATACGGCGTCGCGCGCTATCCCACGCCGCGCGTGCAGATCGTCTTCGAGCCCTGATCGGGCGCGACGCAGACAGGGGAACGACGACGATGCGGCCATTGCGGATCACCGGCGGCAGGGTGCTGATTGATGGCGCGCTGATCGAGGGCAACGTGTTGCTGGAGGGTGGGCGGATATCATGCGGTGCGGCGCCTGACGCGCGCACGCTCGATGCGCGCGGATTGCTGGTGCTGCCCGGCATCGTCGATATCCATGGCGACGCCTTCGAGCGCCAGTTCCAGCCGCGCCCCGGCATCGCCTTCCCTACCGACCTGGCGTTGGAGGATACCGAGCGCCAGCTGCTGGCCTGCGGCGTGACCACCGCATTTCACGGCATGACCTTGTCGTGGGAGCCAGGGTTGCGCAGTGCCGAGGCATGGCGGGCGATGCTGGACGGGCTGGCCGCCCGCGCCTGGACCTGCGACATGCGCGTGCACCTGCGCTGGGAGGCGTACAACCTCGAAGCCCTCGACATGGCGATCGCCGATATCGCCGCCGGGCGGGTGCATCTGCTGGCGTTCAACGACCACACGCCGTCGATCCTCAAGAAGCTAAGCGACCCCACGACCGCGGCGAAATACAGCGACCGCGCCGGCATGGCGCTGGCCGATTTCAGCGCCCTCGCCGAGCGCACCGGTGCCGGTGCTGCCGCGGTGGCGGCGGCGGGCGCGCGCATCGCCGCGGCGGCCCGTGCCGCCGGCATCCCGATGGCCAGCCATGATGATGCCAGCATCGCCGACCGCGATGGCTTCCGCGCCGCGGGTGCGCGCATCTGCGAATTCCCGATGGCCGAGGAGGTGGGCGCCGCTGCGCGCGAAGCCGGCGACTGGGTGGCGATGGGCGCCCCCAACGTGGTGCGCGGCAAGTCGCATCTGGGCTGGGCCTCGGCGGCGCGGCTGGCGGAGGCTGGCATCTGCACCGTGCTGTGCAGCGATTATTTCTATCCCTGCCTGCTGCGCGCGCCGTTCATCCTGGCGGGGCGCGGCGTGTTCGACCTGGCGGGCGCCTGGGCGTTGGTGAGCGCCAATTCGGCGGCGGCTGGCGGGCTATACGATCGCGGCACCATTGCGCCGGGCAAGCGCGGTGACCTGGTGCTGGTCGATGCCGCTGGCCCCGCCCCGCGCCTGGTCGCCACCATCGCCCAGGGCGTGCCGGCGCATCTGGGCGCCGAGGGCTGGGCGCGGCTGGGCTGAGGGCCTGAGGCGAGATAAGTAAGGCCAGGGCTCTGCCCTGGACCCGCCAGAGGCAGCGCCTCTGGACTCCATTTGTTTAAGTGTTGTTGGGGGACGGGGGCCCAGTACGGGGTTCCAAGGGCGACGGCCCTTGGTGGGGTCGAGGAGCGAAGCCCCGCCTTGCTTATTCCGCCCCAGGTCCCAAATTGGACAGGGTGTTCCACGATTGCCCCGCCCACCCCTAGACTGTCGGGCATGAGCACACTGCACCCGATCTTCGCCACCATGACCGTGCCGGCCGACGACGTCGGTGACACCGAGGCCGTGGCCGTCGCCCGCACCCATTGGGGCATCGAGGCGACCGCCACGCTGCTGACCGGCGAGCGCGACCGCAATTTCCACCTCGTCGCCACCGACGGGCGCGCATTCGTGCTGAAATTCGCCAACCCGGCTGAGCCGCCGGGGGTCACCGACCTGCAGATCAAGGCATTGCAGCACGTTGCCCGCACCGACCCGACGTTCAACGTGCCGCGCATGGTGGCGCTGCCCGACGGGCGGATCGAGGCGGTGGTGGCGCGCGCGTCGGCCCCGGCGCGCGTGCGCCTGCTGTCCTGGGTGCATGGCACGCCGTTGCGCCATGCCCCGCGCACCGAAGCGCAGCGCGAAGCCTGCGGCCGCGCGCTCGCCCGGTTGGGGCTGGCGTTGCAGGGGTTCGAGCACCCGCACAGCCGCTACGAGCTGATCTGGGACCTGACCCATGCGCTGCGACTGCGGGAGATCCTGGCCAATCTGGAAGACGCGCCGGCCGAGGCCGCAATTGGCGGGCTGCTCGACGATTTCGAGCGCGAGGTGGTGCCGGTGCTGCCCAGGCTGCGCCACCAGGTGCTGTACAATGACATGAACCACGGCAACACGCTGGTCGACCCGGCGGCGCCCGACGCCGTGGCCGGCATCATCGATTTCGGCGACCTGGTGCACACCGCGCTTGTGATCGATGTCGCGGTCGGCGCGATCACCGCTGTCGGGCCCGACATGGGCATACCGCAGGCGCTGGCCCGCTTCGTCGGCGGCTTCCACGCCGTTCGCCCGTTAATGGCCGAGGAGGTGGCGTTGCTGCCGACCCTGATCGCGGTGCGCGCCGCCATCGGCACGGTGTTGCAGGCCTGGCACCGCAAGACCCACGTGGACAACCCGCACTACGCGCCGATGACCGGCGAAGAATTGCAGCGCCGGCTTGACCGCATCGCCGCCCTGCGCGCCCCCGCAGTCGGCGCCGCACTGCGCGTCGCCTGTCGAGTCGCATGACGGACGACCTGGCACTGATCGAGGCGAGCCTGGAACTGGTCGCCGCGCGCCTGGGCGACCCCGCCCCGCTGGTCTATGCCCGGTTGTTCGCGACGTTTCCCGAACTGGAAGCGCTGTTCGCGGGCGACAAGCTGGGCATGGTGCGCGGCAACATGCTGCAGGTGACGCTGGAGTGCCTGTTGGATTTCGCCGGCGCGCGCGCCTATGCCCACAACTTCGTTGGCAGCGAGCGGGTGAACCACGAAGGCGTTGGCGTGCCGCACGCCATGTT
>JBBQOT010000493.1:0-3319 GCA_038331165.1 Acetobacterales bacterium | reverse complement strand
AACCGGGGACCCACCGCCATGCGCATCCACAACCTCTACGTCGACGACCAGGGCGAAACCCATTTCCGCGACCTCGACGTGGAGTGGCTGCGCGAGGGCCCCGGCGGCAAACTCTCCGCCACCCACAAGGCCACCGGCGTGATCTTCCGCCAGACCCCCGGCAGCTACGATTACGACTGGCATCCGGCCCCACGCCGCCAGTACATCATTAACCTCGACGCCGGCGTGCGCATCACCGTCAGCGACGGCGAGGTGCGCGAAATCGGCGCCGGCGAAATCCTCCTGGTCGAAGACACCAGCGGCCGCGGCCACATCTCCCAGGCCATCGCCGGCCAGATGCGCCATTCCGTGTTCATCACGCTGGATTGACCCGAAGCGCCCGCCAACGGAGCCGCGCATGACCCGCAGGATCGTCTTCACGCCCAACGCGCCCAAGCCGCCGCCGGTCTATAGCCAGGCAGTGGTGGCCGCGGGCCTGGTCTTCGTCTCGGGCCACGGCCCGTTCGACCCGGTGACCGGCGCCATCGTCGGCTCCACCATCCAGGCGCAGACGGCGCAGTGCCTGCGCAACGTCCGCGCGGTGCTGGAAGCCGCTGGCAGCAGCCTGGAAAAGGCCGTCAGCGGCACCGTCGTGCTGTATGACGAGGCCGATTTCGACGGCATGAACGAGGAATGGGTGCGCTGGTTCCCCGTCGATCCGCCGGCGCGGCAGGGCGCGCGGTTGCCGGTGAAGCGGCCGGGGATGCGCATCTCGATCGCGATGATCGCCACGGTCTAGCTGGCGCGGGTCTGGCGCGCGCCGATTGCTGTGGTGCAGCATGGCCCGGCTGCGCTAGGTGCAGCCTCCGCCCCGGCGCCCCGCCGGCCGCGCCATGCCCGGATTCCCCGCCCGATGCCGTTTCCCCGCCTGAACGCCGCCCTTGAGCGCGCGCTCGAAGCCCGCGGCTACGCCGAGCCCACCGAAGTGCAGGAAGCCGTCCTGACCACCGAAGCCGATGGCCGCGACCTGTTGGTCTCCGCGCGCACCGGCTCGGGCAAGACCGTTGCCTATGGCCTGGCTTTCGCGTCCGACCTCCTGGGCACCGCCGAACGCGCCCCCGCACCCGGCGCCCCGCTGGCGCTGGTGATTGCCCCCACCCGCGAACTGGCGATGCAGGTCCAGGGCGAGCTGGAATGGCTCTACGCCCAATCCGGTGCCCGCGTCGTTGCCTGCGTCGGCGGCATGGATGCGCGGCGCGAGGCCCGCCTGCTCGCCCAGGGCTGCCACATTGTCGTCGGCACCCCCGGACGGCTCAAGGACCACATCACCCGCACCCAGCTCGACCTCTCCGCCCTGAAGGTCGCCGTGCTCGACGAAGCCGACGAAATGCTCGACCTCGGCTTCCGCGAAGACCTCGGCTTCATCCTCGACGCCGCCCCGGCCGAACGCCGCACCCTGTTGTTCAGCGCCACCATTCCCCGCGACATCGCCGCCCTCGCCCGGCAATACCAGCGCCAGGCCCTGCGCATCGACACCGTCGACAAGTCGCGCCCGCATGAAGACATCGAATACCGCGCCATCCGCGCCGTCGCCGGCGAGGAATTCGGCGCCCTGGTCAACCTGCTGCGTGCGTCCGACAGCCGCGCCGCCCTGGTGTTCTGCGCCACCCGCGACGGCGTGCGCGCCCTGCACCAGCGCTTGGCCGGCCACGGCTTCGCCGCCGTCGCACTCTCGGGCGAGCTGAGCCAGGCCGAACGCACCCACGCGCTCGCCGCCCTGCGCGACGGACGGGCAGGGGTCTGCGTGGCCACCGACGTCGCCGCCCGCGGCCTCGACCTGCCGGAACTCGACCTCGTCGTCCACTTCGACCTGCCGAACGGCCCCGAGGCGCTGCTGCACCGCAGCGGCCGCACCGGCCGCGCCGGGCGCAAGGGCGTCTGCGCCATGATCGTCCTCCCGCGTGGCCGCCGCCGTGCCGAGCAACTCCTGATGACCGCCAAGGTGTCGGCGCAGTGGATGGCGCCACCCGACGCCGCGGCAATCCGCGCCGCCGATCGCGCCCGCCTCGAACAGGACCCGGCCCTGACCGCGCCCGCCACCGCCGACGAAACCGCCCAGGCCGCCGCATTGCTGGCCACCCACGACGCCCAGGCCATCGCCCTCGCCCTGCTGCGCCTGCATCGCGCCCGCCTGCCGGCGCCAGCCGAAATCTCCACCCAGGCCGAGCCCGTGGCCCGCGCCGATATCGGTCCGACCCAGTGGTTCCGCCTCAACGTCGGCCGGCAGAAGAACGCCGACCCCAAGTGGCTGCTGCCGCTGCTCTGCCGCCTGGGCGACATCACCCGCAAAGACATCGGCGCGATCCGCATCTTCGACCGCGAGACAAAGTTCGAACTGGTGGCCGGCGCCGTCGAAGGCTTCATCGCCGCGATCGCCCTGGCCGACCTGGAAGACATGACGATCGCGCCCACCGCGCCCGACCGACCGGCCGGCGGCCCACGCCCTGATCCCACTCGCCCTGACGCGACCCGACCAGATTCCGCCCGCCCCGAAGGCCCGCGCCGCTTCAAGCCCTATGCTGGCAAGAAGCCCTACGGCAAGCCGGCCGGCAAGGCGTTCCGCCCGCCCGAGCGCGCCGCCGCCGGCTGACCGCCGCTATTCCTGCGGGACGGCCGCCTTGGTGGCCGGCACTGGCTCGTGCGTCGTGCCCACCGCCGGCACCTGCAATGGCACGGGCACTGGCTCGGGCGGCACCGTGTAATCGGGCACGATCCGGGCCTGGCTGCCCGCGATCACCAGCACCCTGCTGCCCAGCGCCAGCGGCGTCTCGTCGTGCTGGGTGACTGACAGCAACTCGCCCGACGGCTTGCGCACGATGTATTCGGTGGCGACGGTCTCTCCGGTCGCCCGTTCCACCCCGCTGCCGACAATGCCGCCCAGCAGCGACCCCCCGATCGCCCCCAATGTCGACGCGATCCCGCCGCTCGCGGGCAACTGCGAACCAACCGCCCCGCCAGCCGCCGCCCCTGCGATCGCCCCGGTTGTGCCCTGCGCCGCCACGCCAACTCGTCGCACGCCCACCACCACGGCCTGTTCCACACGGGCCGCCTGCTGCACGGCACTGCTGGCATAGGTGTTCGGCGAGTAGTTAGGCCCACAAGCCACCAGCGGCAGCAGGGCCAAAACACACAACGACAGCCGCATCATTCTGCTCATCCGGTGATGGCGTTTGCGCAACGCAGTTCGGTTAAAGAAGTAACCCATGAGAATAGGCAAGGCCAGGGCTTTGCCCTGGACCCACCAAAGGCAATGCCTTTGGAAACCGTATACTTAAGGTCC
>JBBQOT010000492.1:0-3328 GCA_038331165.1 Acetobacterales bacterium | reverse complement strand
TCAGCGTCATCAGCGGCTGGAGGGGGCCGGGGGTTTGGGTGTGGCCGCCGAGCATGGCGCGGAGCGGGCGCAGGATTCCATCGAGGTGTTCGACGAGGGAGCTCGGGTACTGGGTGTTTGCTGTGAGCATTGTTAGGTAGTGTAGCTAGTTCGTTGGATGGCTGCAAGGGAAGAATTTTGTTTTTAGGTTCGTAGATTCGCGGTGGTGCTGGCCCCCCTCCGGCTCCCCCCGTAAAGCACGGGGGGAGAGAAGAGTCTTGCTGGGCGGATGAAGTTTTTTTTGCTTCTTTTTGTTCACAAAAAGAAGGCTTCTTCGCTGAACGCTGTTAGGCCGCCAGCGTGGTGGTGGCATCGAGCCCCATGACCTGGGCGAGTCGGTCAAGGCGCCGGGTGACGCTTTCGCCGGCGAACACGCCGCTGCCTTCGGCGAGTTGCAGGGTGAGGCTGTGGCCGGGCAGCAGGCGGGTGCCGGACAGCAATTGGCTGGTGCCGGCGGACAGCGAGTAGGCCAGGCGCAGGGCGACGCCGAGGATGGTGGCGCGGCGGATTGCTTCCGGTGTGAGCAGGGTTTGGGTGGGGCGCAGGAAGGCGGCGTCGGGTTCGGCTTCGTAGCGCAGCGCCAGGGTGAGGCCCAGGAAGGCACGGGCGTGGTGGTCGAGCCCGATGCCCGGCTGGCGCAGGATGCGTAGGAAGGCTTGTTCGGCGCGGTATTCGGGGTGGTCGCGGCTGCCGATGTCGCTCATCCAGCAGGCGGCTTCGCGTTGGCGGCGGGATTCGGCCGCCTCGCCGGGGAAGAGCGGGGCGGTCCAGGCCAGCAGTGCCGGCGGCAGCGTGAGGTCGCGGGCGAAGCGGCGGGCATAGTCGTGGGCAGCGGCGAGGAGCGGATCGGCGAAGCGCTGGGCGGGCGAGATATGGCGCATGTACCAGCCCTCGCGCAGGCCGTTGGCGCTGAACACCACGCGGCGGGCGCCGGTGGCACGCAGCAGGCGGCGCAGCACGACGGCGGCAAACGGCAGGTCGTCGACGCGGCGGCGCGGGATACCGGGGAGCTTCTCAAGCTGGCGGCGGGTGGCCGAGGCGACGAGGCTGGCGAGGTCGCGGGCTTCCTCCCGGCTGATGGTGTAGTGGTGCAGCAAGGTGAGCGGGTAGTTGGTTTGGGCGATATGGATGCGGGCCAGGGCGCGCCAGGCGCCGCCGACGGCGTAGAGGTCGCGGCCCTCCATCTGGGCAAGCCAGGGTTCGGCGGCGAGGTCGGACTCGACGATGGCACGGGCCCGTACCGGGTCGCCGCCAGCGCGCTCGGATAGGCGGATGACGCCCAGGCGCAGGGTGCGAGCGGTGCTGCGCTGGCCGCGGTCAAGGCGCACCAATTCCAGCGAGCCGCCGCCGATATCGGCCAGCAGCCCGTCGGCATCGGGGATGCCGCACAGCAGGCCGGCGGCCGAGAGTGACGCCTCCTCCTCGCCGGACAGTACGGTGATCGGCACGCCGGGCAGGCGGGCGCGCAGCAGGTCGATGAATTGCGGGCCGTTCACCGCATCGCGCACCGCGGCGGTGGCCAGCACCTCGAACGGGTCGGCACGCATTGCGCGGGCGATGGCGCCGTAGCGGTTCATCACTGTCAGGGCCTGCGACGTGCCTTCGTCGTTCAGCCGGCCGGAGGATTGCAGGCCGCGACCGAGGCGCAGGACCGCTTTTTCATTAAAGATCGGCACCGGATTGCGGCCGTCGCCCTCAAACACCACCAGACGGACGGAGTTGGAGCCGAGGTCGACGACGGCGCGACGCCGCGGATCTGGCGCGCGCAAGGCCGCCTCGGGGAGGGCAGGCATATCCACGTGTCAGTCCTGCAGCAAGCGGTCGGGGCGGCGGGTGGCGGCGGCGGGGGAGGCGACGGCGGGGCCGTGCAGCGCCGAGCCGCGGCCGGAGAGCGAGGGGTTGGTCATGAAGTAGTCGTGCGCGGAGACGCGTTTCTTGGCCGCACCCTGCGGCACGCGGCGCCAGACGCCGTGCGGGTCGAGTTCCCATGACTGCATGGTGTCGCGCAGGTTGACCGCCATGATCTGGTCGAGCACCTGGGCGTGCACGGTGGGGTTGAGGATGGGCACGAAGCTTTCCACGCGCCAATCCATGTTGCGGGCCATCCAGTCGGCGGAGCTGATGTAGACGCGGGCATGGCGGCTGGGCAAGGCGTGGCCGTTGCCGAAGGCGCAGATGCGGCTGTGTTCGAGGAAGCGGCCGATGATGGAGCGGACCTTGATGTTGTCCGAGAGGCCCGGCACGCCGGGGCGCAGGCAGCAGATGCCGCGCACCACGGCGGCGATCTTCACCCCGGCATGGGAGGCTTCGTAGAGCTTGTCGATCAGGCGGTCGTCGACCAGCGAATTCATCTTGAGCCAGATGCTGGCCGGCTTGCCCTCACGCGCAAACATGATCTCGCGGTCGATCAGTTCGCCGATGACGTTGCGGGTGGTGAGCGGGGAGAAGGCCAGCGCGTCCATGCGTTCGGGCCGGGCGTAGCCGGTCATGTAGTTGAACAGGCGGGCGGCGTCGCGGGTGAGGTCGGCGTCGCAGGTGAAGAACGACAGGTCGGTGTAGATGCGCGCGGTTTGCGGGTGGTAGTTGCCGGTGCCGAAATGGGCGTAGCTGCGCATGGCGTGGCCTTCGCGGCGCACGACCAGCGAGAGTTTTGCGTGGGTTTTCAATTCCGTAAAGCCGTAGACGACCTGGACGCCGGCGGCTTCCATGACGCGGGCGAGGCGGATGTTGGCCTCCTCGTCGAAGCGGGCGCGCAGTTCGACCATGGCGGTGACGGATTTGCCGGCCTCGGCGGCCTCGATGAGGGCTTTGACGATCGGGCTGTCGCGGCTGGTGCGGTAGAGGGTTTGCTTGACCGCGACCACGGCGGGGTCTTGGGCGGCCTGGCGGAGGAACTGCACCACCACGTCGAAGCTTTCGAAGGGGTGGTGGACGATGATGTCCTTGGCGCGGATGGCGGCGAAGCAGTCGCCGGCGAAGTCGCGGATGCGTTCGGGGAAGCGCGGCGTATAGGGCGGGAACAGCAGGTCGGGGCGGTCGTCGACGATCAGCTGGCTGACGTCGGACAGGCCGAGGATACCCTCGTGGATGTGCAGCTCCTGGGCTGCGGCGTCGAGCTCGTCGATGACGAGTTCGCGCAGGTCGGCGGGCATGGCGGCGTTGACCGAGAGGTGGATGGCGACGCTGCGGCGGCGGCGCTTGAGGGCGGTTTCGTAGGAGCGGACGAGGTCTTCGGCTTCCTCCTCGAACTCGACATCGGTGTCGCGGATGAGGCGGAACATGCCTTCGC
>JBBQOT010000491.1:0-3334 GCA_038331165.1 Acetobacterales bacterium | reverse complement strand
GCAGGAGACGGTCTGGACCAGGGGGTTCGGGGTGGCGGACATCGCCACCGGCGCGCCCGCGACGGCCGATACTGTGTATGCGGCCGGGTCGATCACCAAGCTGTTCACCGCGACGTTGCTGATGCAGTTGCGCGACGCGGGCCGGCTGCGGCTGGACGACCCGGTGCAGGATATCGTGCCGGAGGTGCCGGTGCCGCGGCGGCATGCCGGGCATCCGCCGATCACGCTGCGGCACCTGGCGACGCACACGTCGGGGTTGGCCAAGGATTCGCCGGTCGGATACTGGGATTCAGTGGAGTTTCCGTCAGTGGAACGGCTGATGGCGGAGCTGGCGAACACCGAGCAGCCGTATCCGCCGGGGGCGCAGTGGAAGTATTCCAACCTGGCTGTGGCGCTGCTGGGCCATGCTTTGTCGCGCATCACCGGCCAGGCGTGGGCGGACAGTATCGCGGCGCGGATCATGGCGCCGTTGGGGATGCATGCCAGCGCGCCGACGCTGGTGGGGCAGCAGAAGGTGAAGCTGGCGACGGGGTATGCGCGGGCGGCGGGGGCGTGGCCGCCGGTGGTGCTGCCGCACCAGGACCTGGGCGGGATCAGCGCCGGCGGGTCGATGCATGCGACCGCGCCGGACATGGCGAAGTTCATCGCAGCCCAGTTCGGCGACGCGTCACCGGTGCTGGCCGGAGCGAGTGTTGCGGAAATGCATCGGCCGGTTTGGGTGGCGCCGGACTGGATCTGGGGGCAGGGGATCGGCTGGCGCATCCATCGCACGCCGGGGGGCGACACGCGCATCGAGCATGGCGGCGGGGTGCACGGGTTTACCTGCCGCGTGCTGGTCTCGGTGCCCGATCGGCTGGGGGTGGCGGTGTTCACCAACGGCAGCGACGGCAGCGTGGGTGTGAACCTTTCGAGCCACGCGCTGGATCTTCTGGTGCCGGTGGTGCGGCGTATCGCAGCCCGCGCCACGCCCGCGCCGGCGCCGATGCCGCAGGAATGGGACCGCTATCTCGGCCGCTACCGCTGGGTGCTGGGGGACATGGAGATCGTGCGCCGCGACGGGCAGCTGGTGATGCTGGCGCCTGGAACGCTGCCCTCTGGCGGTGCGACGGTGGAGACCGTTTCGCTGGTGCCGGAACGCGAGCATGAGTTCCGGCTGATGGGCAGCCAGGTGCGCGGCGAGCTGCTGCGCTTCGTGCCCGATGCCGACGGGTGGATTGCCCGGGCCTGGGCGGGGCCGCACCCGCACGACCGTGCCTGACCGAAACCTGTGACCACGCCTTGAGGATTTGCTGACGCACCGACCACGACCGTATCCGCCATAGGAGGCCGCCATGACCCAGGCTGCACGTTCACGTCGCGTTTCGCGCCGTGCCCTGTTGAAGTCCGCCGCGATGCTGACCGGGGTGGCGGCCCTTCCGGCGGCGTCGCCGGCGGTCGCGCAGGACGCACCGGTGAAGGGGGGCGTGCTGCGCTACGGCCTGTCGGTGGAGCCGCAGCGGATGAACCAGCTGAACACGACCTGGATGACGGATGCGACGCAGCATATTTACGATCGGCTGCTGACGCGCACCCCCGAGGGCGAATACGTGCCGCATCTGGCGACCTGGACGACCTCGGCGGACGGGCTGGAGTGGGTGTTCAAGCTGAAGCCGGGGATCAAGTTCCACAGCGGCGACCCGGTGACGGCCGAGGCGGTCAAGTGGTGGTTCGAGCAGGCGAAGGATCCAAAGGGGTTCTTCGGGTTCAAGGGCTCCTATTCCGCGGTCGATACGGTGACCGTGGTCGACGAGCTGACCACGAAGGTGACGCTGAAGCAGGCCGATCCGAACCTGCCGTTCATTCTGTATACGGTATACTCCAGCATCCACAACCCAAAGACCTACGACAAGCTGGGCAAGGATGCCTATGGCGTGAACGGCATCGATGGCACGGGCGCCTTCAAGCTGAAGGAGTTCACGCCGGGCGACAAGCTGGTGGTGGAGCGCAACGAGGCCTATGCCTGGGCGCCGCCCTTCGTGCGCAACCAGGGCGCGCCGCACCTGGACGGGATCGTGTATCGCCATTTCGCCGATGCGGCGGCGGCGACGGCGGCGATCGAGGCGGGGGACATGGACATCATCGTCCAGCCCACCCTGGCCGACGTGGACCGGCTGCGGCAGAACCCGAACCTGACCGTGATCACCAAACCGATGCCGGCGGCACGGACGATCTATTTCAACACCGAGGTCGCGCCGTGGAGCGACAAGCGGGTGCGCCAGGCGATGGCGCATGCGATCCAGCGCAAGCCGATCATCGACCGGCTGTTGTTCGGCCAGGGGGTGGAGGCGTATTCGCTGGTGCCGCCGACCTTCAAGGACATGTTCCTGGAGGAATCGAAGACCTACTTCCCGTTCAACATCGCCAAGGCGAAGGCGCTGCTGGCCGAGGCGGGGCTGAAGGACACCAACGGCGACGGCTTCGTGGAATTCGAGGGCAAGCCGTGGGAGCCCGAGATGGTGGTGATCGCGCTGTCGGAGATCACCCAGCTGGCCCAGGTGGTGCAGGCAGCGGCGGCGCGCATCGGCATCAAGATGAAGATCCTGACCCTGGACGGGCAGTCGCTGTCGGCGCGCACGCTGGCGGGGAATTTCGGCATCCTGACCGGGTTCTACCTGTGGGACGGGCCGGACACGATCATGGACTGGTGGCTGCATTCGGGGAACATCCCGGCCACCAACCGGGCGCGCATCCGCGACACGGAGATGGACGCGATCATCGGGCGGATGCGCGCCTCCACCTCGTTGCCGGAGCGCATGACACACGTCAAGGCGATGCAGAAGCTGCTGCATGGCGACCTGTGCTCGATCATTCCCGTGTATCATCCGCTCGACATCTACGTGATGAACAAGCGCGTGCGCGGCTATGTGCCGAATGCGGCAAGCCTGTATCCGCGCATGCACGATGTCTGGCTGGCGAAGTCCTGAGGCGGTGAGCCGCGGGGTCGCACGCTGATGCTGCGCTACGTGCTGCGGCGGCTGGCGCTGCTGGTGCCGATGGCGTTCATCATTTCGCTGGTCGTGTTCACCGCGATGCGGATGATCCCGGTGGACCCCGGCGAACTGGTGCTGGGGCCGTGGGCCACGGCGGAGCAGCGCGAGGCGGCGCGCGTGCAGCTGGGGTTGGACCAGCCGATCCTGGTGCAGTACGTGCGCTACCTGGAGCGGGCCTTCGCCGGCGATCTTGGTCGGTCGATCAAGTCGGGCAAGGAAGTGTCGGTGCTGATCCGCGACACCGTGCCGAACACGCTGCTGCTGGGCGGCACGGCGTTGTTGCTGGCGTATTGCATCGCCATTCC
>JBBQOT010000490.1:0-3340 GCA_038331165.1 Acetobacterales bacterium | reverse complement strand
TGGCCCGGCGACAGCGGTTCCTCCTGGAACACGTCCAGCGCCGCATGACCGATATGGCCCGATTGCAACGCCGCGATCATCGCCGGCTCGTCGATGACAGCGCCGCGCGCGGTGTTGACCAGCAGCACCCCGGGCTTCATGGCCTCGATCCGCTCGGCGGAAACAAAGCCCTGCGTCTCGTCGTTCAGCAGCAGGTGGACGCTGATCACGTCGCTTTCGCCCAGCAACTGGTCGAGCGGCACGAAGGTCACGCCGGGCGCGGATTTGGGCGTGCGATTCCAGGCCAGCACGCGCATGCCGCAGCCGTGGGCGATGCGCGCCACCTCGGTCGCGATGCCGCCGAAGCCGATCAGCCCGATGGTCTTGCCGGTCAATTGCCGGCCTTCGATGCGCAGCCATTGGCCGCGGCGGATGCTCCGGTCCATGGCCGCCAGCCCGCGCGATGCGGCCCACATCAGCGCGATGGCGTGCTCGGCCACCGCGGTGTCGCCATAGCCCTTGATGGTGTGCACCGCGATGCCGACGGCTGCGAGTTCGTCGGGGTTCATGTAGCTGCGCGCGCCGGTGCCCAGGAAGATGACGTGCTTCAGCCCGACGCACTTGGCCATCCATTCCGTCGGCATATAGGTGCGGTCGTTCAGCACGAAATCCTGGCCGGCGAGCAGGGCCGGAAGCTCGTCGGGCGCCACCTCCTCCTGGATGTTCAGGCCCACCTTGGGGTCGGCGGGGTGTTGCACGCGGCGGAGGATGTCCGCGAGTTCGTCCGTGGCATCGACAAACAAGCCCTGCATGGTGGTCCTCTCGGAGGTGGCGGCTGGCTGATCCTGCCTGCTGCGCGGGCGGGTCGGCAAGGATGACGGCAGGGCAGACGCTGCGGCTCGACCCCCAGGATCGCCGGCCGCCGCGCCGCAAGGAACCGCCCGATGACGCATCGCGGGCCGCGCGCAAGCCGCGGCGGCGGCGCTGGTGGGTGTTCCTGCTGCGCTGGTCGGTGGTGCTGGCGATCTGGGGGGTGCTGCTGGCCGGGCTGGTGCTGCTGGTGTTCGCCTGGGATTTGCCGCGGCCGCAATCGGCGCTGGACGCGGCACGCCGGCCCAGCGTGACGCTGACCGACTCGGCCGGCCGCATCGTGACCACCTTCGGCGACCTGGTGGGCGAGCCACTGCGGCTGCGCGACCTGCCGCCCTATCTGCCGGCCGCCGCGGTGGCGGTCGAGGACCGGCGCTTCTGGGGCCATGCCGGGCTCGATGTAATCGGCATCGCCCGCGCCACCTGGGTGAACATACAGGCCGGACAGGTGGTCCAGGGCGGCTCGACCATCACCCAGCAGGTGGCCAAGAACCTGTTCCTCAGCAACGCCCGCACCTTCCGTCGCAAGACTCAGGAGGTGCTGCTGACGCTGTGGCTGGAACGCCAGTTCACCAAGCAGGAGATCCTGGAGATCTGGCTGAACCGGGTCTATCTCGGGTCTGGCGCCTTCGGCATGGATGCCGCCGCCCGCGTTTATTTCGGCGTCTCGGCGCGGCAGGTGAACCTGTGGCAGGCCGCGGTGCTGGCCGGCCTGCCGCGGGCGCCCTCGCGCATCAATCCGCGCGTGAACCCCGAGGCCGCCGCCGCCCGTGGCCGCGAGGTGCTGGCCGCCATGGTCGATACCGGGGCCGCGGGCGCTGAACTGGCGCAACTGGCCGCCGCCCAGATCGCCTTCCCGCCCCGCGCCTCGCGCGCCGCCGGCTGGTTCAGCGACTGGGTCGCCGAACAGGCCGAGCGCGTGCTGCCCGATGGCGCCGATGCCGTGGTCCGCACCACGCTCGACCCGCGCATGCAGAGCATCGTCGAAGCGCGGCTGGCGGCGCTGCTGGGCGGCCCGGGAGCGGAGGCGGGGGTTGGCCAGGGGGCGGTGGTGATTCTGGACGCATCGTCGGGCCAGGTTCGCGCACTGGTCGGCGGGCGCGACTATCGCACCGGCCCGTTCAACCGCGCGGTGGTGGCACGCCGCCAGCCCGGCTCGGTGTTCAAGCCCTTCGTCTGGCTGGCGGCGATCGAGGCCGGGGTGCGGCCCGACGACACCGTGTTGGACGCGCCGATCCGCCGCGGCACCTGGGCGCCGGTGAACTTTGATGGGCGCTTCCGCGGCGAGATCACGGTGGAGGATGCGCTGGCCCAGTCGGTCAACACCGCGGCGGTGCGGCTGCTCATCCAGGCCGGCGGCCCGCGCCAGGTGGCCGCCGTCGCCGCCCGGCTGGGCATCGCCGACCGGCTGCCGAACAACGAGTCGCTGGCGCTGGGCACCGCCGAAGTCGGGCTGCTGGAGCTGACGGCGGCCTATGCGGCGTTCTTCAACGGCGGGCTGCGCATCGTGCCCTGGGGGATCGAGGGGGTGCAGGCCGAGGGGCGCGCCCTGGCCATTCCGCGGCTGGCCCCGGCCCGGGCGATCACGCCCGACCACGCCGCGATGATGGCCCGCATGCTGTCGGCGGTGGTGGCGCGCGGCAGCGGGCGGCCGGCCGCGGTGCCGGGGCGCGCGGTGGCGGGCAAGACCGGCACGACCCAGGACTATCGCGACGCCTGGTTCATCGGCTGGGTCGATGGCGGCGCCTCGGCCGGCCCGAGCGGGCGGATGATCGGCATCTGGCTGGGCAACGACGACAATCGGCCAATGGAGAAGGTCACCGGCGGCGGCCTGCCGGCACGGCTGTTCGGCGAGATCGCGCGCGAGATCGGCGCCCACTGATGGGCGCTTGCGTCGGGGAAATCGGTGTGATGTTATAGTATAACATTTAACCGACAGGCCCCAGATGCACACCCGCGTTGCCCTCGCCCTGCTGCTCGTCGCCGCCCCCGCCACGGCGCAGGTCTTCGACCAGGGCAAGACCGAAACCCGGCCCTTCCGCAGCCCCGAGATGCAAGCCCAGGCCGGGCACGGCATCGAAAGCGAGAACCTGTTCGGCCTTACCCTCGGCTCTGACGTTGACGGCGCCGGCAGCCGCTCAGCGGCGCTCGAGGTCAATGGCCGGCTCGGTGCGCGCGCCGGGCGCTATGGCGCCTTCGGTAGCAAGCTGGAATTCGCCTATGGCGTGACCGACAATTTCTCCGTCGCCGCCAGCCTGCTCGCCGGCTGGCGCAACAGCCGCAACGTGCCCGGCCAGGCAAACTTCAACGCCTTCGCCTTCGACGGCGTGGGCGGCGAAATCCGCTGGCGTTTCCTCGACCGCAAGACCGCGCCGGTCGGGCTGACGCTGCACATCGAGCCGTCGCTGCGAGTTGCCGACGAGCGCACCGGCGAACGCGGCCTGGGCTGGGCGTTCGAAAACCGGCTGATCGTCGACGCGGCGCTGGTGCC
>JBBQOT010000489.1:0-3351 GCA_038331165.1 Acetobacterales bacterium | reverse complement strand
AAGAAACTCTTGGCATCCCCAGATCATTGACCCATTGGAATTTTTAGTTTTTTTACAGAATAGGTCCAGGGGCTTGGCCCCTGGCGGGTCTGGGCAGAGCCCAGTCTCGCTTATCTTAGCGCCTGTGGGGCTCTGCCCTGGGTGCAGGGGCTTGGCCGTCGCGCGGAAGCGCGCGCGACTCCTGCTGGGGTTTGGGGCGAAGCCCCTGGCTTGCCTGATCATGAGTCAGTGTTTTCGGGGTAGGTATAATTCCACACCGATGCCCAATGGCGTGCGGTGATTGAGCGGACGCGGGTCGGATCATTGATAAGGCAGAGGACCGATGCGTATCAGCGTGGATGTTGATCTGCGCCGTGGTGGCGCGGCCGATCGCCTGGAACGGGCCGGGAAGAAGCCATCACAGCGCCACGCCACCGACCATGCAGAGCGCGACCCAGATGGGCAGGGTGCGTTCGAAGGCATTCATTCGGCGATCATCGCCGGTTGGGGGCGCGGCACGGGGAGCAGCAACGTCAGCATCCAGCACAGGAACAGCATTGCGGTTGAGCCCGCCAGGCAGGCGACGATGCCGCCGGCCTGTGCCAGGGCGCCGGACAGGATGATCCCGAGCAACCGGCCGGCCGCGTTGGCGGCGTAGTAGAACCCGACATCCTCGGCCGCCTTCTCGGAACCGGCATAGGCCAGCACGAGATAGGAATGCAGCGAGGACATCACCGCGAAGACCACGCCGAACAGGCACAGCCCCACTGCCAGCACGATGTCCGGCCGCGACATCGGCACGATTGCCAGGAGACCTGCCAGGACAAGCGGCACGGTGACGAGGATGGCGCTCCAAAGCCGCGCCTCCGGCACCTCGCGGCTCAGCCCATCGGCGCTCCGGCGGACGACGCTTGGCGCCAGTGCCTGCACTGCGCCATAGCCGATCGTCCAGAGAGCGAGAAAGCCCGACACCTGCGTAAAACTCCAGCCGCTGGCGTAAAGGAACACCGGCAGGCCGACCACGAACCAGACGTCGCGGGCGCCGAACAGGAAGACACGGGCGGCCGCCAGCAGGTTGATGGCAGAGGATTTGGCGAAGAGTTCGCGGACGTTCTTCGAGGCCTTTGCACGGCCCAGCATCCGCGGCAGCATCGTCCAGACCATGACGAACACCAGCGCCAGCATCGCCGCCATCAGCCACAGCGCCGGGCGAAACCCGGCCAGTTGCAGCAGCATGCCGCCGAGGAAGAACCCGGCGCCCTTGGTGGCGTTCTTCGAGCCGGTGAACCAGGCCACCCAGCGGAACAACTGCCCCGCGCCATCTTGCGCGGTCGCCTTGATCGCACTCTTGGAGGCTGTCTTGGTGAGGTCCTTGGCCACGCCGGCCAGCCCCTGCGCCGCGACCACCCATGCCACCGAGGCGGCGGCGCCCCAGGCGGGATCGAGGGCCGACAGCATGACCAGCCCGGCGATCTGCAGGCTGAGCCCGCAGGCCAGCATGCGCGGGATGCCGAAGCGCACGGCGAGCCAGCCGCCGATCGCGTTGGTGAAGATACCGGCCGTCTCGTAGAGCAGGAACAAGGTCGCCAGCATGAACGGCGTGTAGCCGAGCCGATGAAAGTGCAGCAGCACCAGCATGCGGATCGCGCCGTCGGTCAGCGTGAACAGGAAATACGCCGCCGTGACGACACTGTAGTTGCGCACCGCGCTGCCCGGGGAAGTGCTGGCCATCTCAGACGCCGACCGCCGCCATGTGGCAGGCGAGATCGACCATGCGGCAGGCATAGCCCATCTCGTTGTCGTACCACGCATAGACCTTCAACATGGTGCCGTCGGTTACCAGCGTGCTCAGCGCGTCGACGATGCTGCTGCGTGTATCTCCGGCATAGTCGGCCGAGACCAGCGGGCGCGCTTCGTAGCCGAGGATGCCGGCCAGCGGACCCTCTGCGGCGGCGCGGAACAGGGCGTTCACTTCCGCGGCGCTGGTCGGTCGGGCCATTTCGAACACGCAATCGGTCAGGCTGGCGTTGAGCACCGGGGCGCGCACGGCGTGGCCATCCAGCCGGCCCTTGAGTTCTGGATAGATCAGCGCGATGGCCGTCGCACTGCCGGTTGTCGTTGGCTGCAGCGAGAGCATTGCGCTGCGGGCACGGCGCAGATCCTTGTGCGGCGCGTCGGTGACGACGTTGGTGTTGGTTGGGTCGTGGATGGTGGTGATCTGGCCGTGGCGGATGCCGATCGCCTCGTGCACCACCTTGACCACCGGTGCGAGGCAGTTGGTGGTGCAGGACGCGGCCGTGACGATCGGGTGGGCCGCCGGGTCGTATAAATGATGGTTCACGCCGACAACGGCGTTGAGCACGCTGTCCACCTTCACCGGGGCGGCGACTATCACCCGCTTGGCGCCACGCGCGAGATGGCCTTGCAGCCCTTCGGGTGTGAGGAATTTTCCGGTGCATTCCAGCACGACGTCAACGCCCAGTTCGCCCCATGGAATCTCGTCCGGCCGGGCATGGGCGGAGAAGCCCAGGCGCCGTTCGCCGATGCGGACGGCATGATCGCCCTCGATCGTGAAACGCGGCCCGCGCCAGCGCCCCTGCACGCTGTCAAACTCCAACAGATGGGCACAGGCCGCGGCGCCACCCTTGATCTCGTTGAGGTGGACCACGTCCAGCCGGTTGGCCGCCCTGGGGTCTTCGGGCGGGCGTGCGGCGGCCCCCAGCGCGGCGCGCAAGGCAAGCCGCCCGATGCGACCCATGCCGCTGATCCCGACGCGCACGATCCTATGCCCTCACCTGACCGCCGATTTCATCCAGCCGCTTGTGTACCGCCATCCGGTCCAGCGCGGCGAAAGGCAGGTTGATGAAGATGCGGATGCGACGGTCCAGCGCGGTATAGAGCTCGTTCAGCAACGCCGCCTTCTCGACCGGGCTGCCGCTGAACTTCATAGGGTCCGGCAAGGGCCAGGACCCCGTCACCGCCCGGTCGCCGAAATCCGGGCAGAGCTGACCGTCCAGCATGTCGCACAGTGCGATGACGAAATCCATCTGCGGCGCATCCGGCTGCATGAACTCGTTCCATGACTTGCTGCGCAGCGCCGAGGTGTCGTGGCCGAGTGCGGCGAGCTTCTCGATCACCGCCGCCTGCGGCCGGGCGGCAGGGTCCGATCCGGCCGAGTAGGCACGGAACCGGCCGGCGCCGATGGTGTTGAGAATGACCTCGGCCATGATCGAGCGGGCCGAATTGGCGGTGCACAGGAACAGCACGTTGAAGGATGCGGTCATCGGGATTTCCTCCTCGATCGCCGGCAGCAGCCGGGCGAAATCGCCGCACAGGCCCGGCTGGCCGGCACAGCAGGTTTCGGTCAGGAAC
>JBBQOT010000488.1:0-3367 GCA_038331165.1 Acetobacterales bacterium | reverse complement strand
ATTGCCGGTGGTGCCATAGATCGCATTGAAGCTCTGCCAGTCCGCCAGGTTCAGCGGCACGTTGGTCTTGCCGAGGAACACCGCCCCGGCCGCGAGATAGCGCTCCACCGTTACCGAATTCGCCCGCGCCTTGTGGTTCTTCAACGCCGGAATGCCCCAGGTCGTCGGCAGCCCCGCGATGTCGAAGCTCTCCTTGATCGTCATCGGCACGCCATGCAGCCGCCCCGTTCCCCCCTGGCCGCGCGCCGAATCCAGTGCCGTGGCGCGCTTGCGGGCCCGGGCGAAGTCGCGCACCACCACGGCATTGATCCGGCTGTCCAGCCGCTCCACCCGCGCGATGTAGTGGTCCAGCAACTCGCGGCAGCCGATCGCGCCGCGGCGGATCAGCGCCGCCTGGCGCTTTGCCGAAAGGAAGGTCGGGTCCATCGTCATCTCCCCCTTGCGGGTCCGGTGCCGCTTTTGCTCCCCTACTCTGGCCCGCCCTCCCGCGCCGGGAAAGGGGGGGTTCCGCAGGCCACGCCCCCGGCGCTACGGTTCCGCCCCCGGCGCCATCCGCGCCCCAACAGGAGACGACCATGATCCACGTCCTCGCCATCATCACCACCAAGCCCGGCATGCGCGCCCAGATCCTCGAAGCCTTCCATGCCAACATGCCCGCCGTGCACGCCGAAGACGGCTGCATCGAGTACCAGCCGGTGATCGACGTCGACAATTTCGGCGCCATCCAGACCGCCCTCGGCCCCGACAGCTTCGTGGTCGTCGAAAAATGGGCCACCGCTGATGCGCTCAAGGCGCACGGCGCCGCCCCGCACATGGCCGCCTATGCCGGCAAAACCCGCGAGCACATCGCCAGCCGCGTCATCCACGTGCTGCAGAACGGCTGATCGCACGATGGCCGACGCCGCCCGGCTGCTCGCGGCCGACGAGCCCCACCCCGTGCTGCTCCATCCGCCGGGCATCGACCCGGCGGACTGGGCGGCGGCGGGAAAGAGCCCGTTCCTGCTGGCCGCCGACCATGCCGGGCAGCACCTTCCCCGCAGCCTCGGCGGGCTGGGCATCACCGAGGCCGAATTGGCCCGCCACATCGGCTGGGACATCGGAATCTGGGGCGTCACCACCCGCCTGGCCGACGCGCTCGACACCATTGCCATCGGCCAGGCCTATTCGCGCCTGGTGATTGACTGCAACCGCGGTCCCGGCTGGCCCAGCGCCTGCCCCGAGATCAGCGAGAGCACCGCCATTCCCGGCAACGCCGCCCTCCCGGCCCAGGCGCGCGCCGCCCGCGTCGCCGAAATTCACGCCCCATACCATGCCGCCCTGGCCCACCTCGTCGTCACCCGCCGCGCCGCCGCCGGCCCGCTGCTGTTCGTCGCCATGCACAGCTTCACCCCCGTCTACAAGGGCACCGCCCGCCCCTGGCACGCTGGCGTGCTGTTCGACGAGGCCGACCCGCGCAGCCTGAACCTCGCTCACGCCATGCTCGCCCTGCTGCGCGCCGAGCCCGCCCTGGTGGTCGGCGCGAACCAGCCCTACGTCCTCTCCGCCAGCTCCGACCACTCGGTGCCCACCCACGCCCAGGCCAACAACGTGCCGTACCTGGAACTGGAAATCCGCCAAGACCTGATCGCCGACCCCGCCGGACAGCACGCCTGGGCGGCTCGCCTGGCCCGCCTGATCCCGGCCGCTTGGCAGCACTTCACCGCGTGAACGGCCGCACCGGCCGCAAGGTTGGTGCATATTTGAAATATGTCACTTTCATTGCACCGGGCGTCGCGCACGCCATGGCACGCGCGCTGCCCATCACGTGTTTAAATTTCGTCTACTTCGCACCCGGCCGCGTTCCAATTTGGTGAACCCGTGGCCATGGCCAAAGCCGCAGGGAACGAAATTATGTCATTGGAAGTATACATGGATTATTGACGACGATTCACGATCTATTGTCGTGCGTACTTACGCTCCCTGGCATTTGTATTGCCCCAACGCACCGCGCAGAGCCCTTCACCCAAGGTCTCGCGCCGCCAAGGGAACCGACAATCATGCCGAATGTCACCGTCGCCGGCGCCGGCGGCGCTACCGTCACTTTGTCCTTCGACTCCGCCGCCAACGCGCTGTTGGCCAAGTCGCTCGCCGGTGCCATCACCGCGGGGGTCGCCGCCGGCACCATCATCCCTGCCAGCAGCAAGGCCGGCCTGCCCCCCACCGTGCCCGGCGGTAAGACCGGCGAATGGGTCCAGCAAACCAACGGCGCCACCTTCCTGCCCGGCGACTATGGCGCCATCGTGAGCACCGCGAGGAAGGCGACCATCTTCGGCACCGGCGAAGACAATGCCAGCGTGCTCGGCTCCTCCGGCGGCCTCACCTTCTATAGCGGCGGCGGCTCCGGCACCGTGGTGGCCGGCGGCGGCGACAACCGCATCTTCGTGCCGGCCGGCGGCACCGGCGCCTGGTCGATCAACACCGGCGGCGGCGACGACAGCATCCAGGCACTCGGCGGCGGCAACGACACGGTGCACGCCGGCGCCGGCCGCAACGTCATCCAGCTGGGCACCGGCAACGACCTGGTGGTCTCCCAGGGCCGCGACCGCATCGTGCTCGGCGCCGGCAGCGCCACCATCGTCGCCACCGGCGGCGGCGGTGGCGATTGCGACGACGACGACGACGACTCGCATGGCAGCGCCAGCCAGCAACAGGTCTGGGGCGGCAGCGGCAGCCTGTTCTTCGTCGGCGGCGCCGGCCCGGCCACCGTCTTCGGCGGTACCGGCAGCGCCACCATCCAGGGCGGCGACGGCCGTAACGAATTCCATGGCGGCAGCGCCGGCAACAACATCATCTACGCCGGCAGCAACCGCGCCACCGTGTTCGGCGGCGGTGCGGGCGACCAGCTCTTCGCCGAGGGCGAGAAGAAACAGGAACTGCATGCCGGCTCGGGCGCCAGCACATTGTTCGGCGCGCTGGCGGGCGGCAACAACAGCTTTTTCGCCGGCACCGGCAACACCATGATCACCGGCGGCTTCGGCAACGACCAGTTCGTCGGCGGCATGGGCGACTCCACCATCAACGGCGGCCCGGGCCGCGACATCTACAAGTTCATCGACGGCATCAGCGGCGGCGCCGACCTGATCTACGGCTTCGATGGCAACGATCGCATCGTGCTCGACGGCTACGGCAAGCACGCGGTGCAGAACGTGCTGGCGGGCCAGGTGCACGTGGCCGGCGGGGTGCAGATCACCCTGTCCGACAGCACCAGCGTCACTTTCATGGGGCTGTCGCAGCTGACCAAGTCGAACTTCGGCAGCGATAGCTGAGCCGGTACATGGCACGCATCTCCACCCTGCTCTGCCTCGCCCTGCTCGCCGCGACGCTGGCT
>JBBQOT010000487.1:0-3370 GCA_038331165.1 Acetobacterales bacterium | reverse complement strand
GGATCGCGTGGTGGCCGGGGCATTCGACGGGGCGCTACGCCGGCTCCACCTGGTTCACCGACGCCTTCGCCATGGACCTCGACCGCAACTGCGTCGCCCAGATCAACTGCGATTCGCCAGGCTGCCGCTGGGCTACCAGCTACCACGACACGCGCGCCTTCACCGAGAGTGCCGCCATCGCTGTCGGCGTCATCCGCGACGTGGTGCCCGATGCCGCGGTGGCCACCCATCGCCCGCCCCAGGCCGGCGACTACAGCTTCAACAATATCGGCCTGCCGAGCTTCTTCATGCTCAGCTCAACCATGCCCGAGGCGGTGCGCCACGAGAAAGGCTACTACGATGTGTCCGGCTGCGGTGCCAACATCGCCTGGCACACCGAGAACGACCAGCTGGAAATCGCCAACCGCGACAACCTGCTGACCGATATCAAGATCTACCTGCTCTCGGCCCTGCGCGTGGCCAATGCCGAGGTGCTGCCGTTCGACTGGATTGCCACATGCGATGAATTCCTGGAGACGATCGACGGCTACGCCACAGCGTCGCAGGGCTTGGCCGATTTGGCGCCGGCCCGCGCGGCAACGCTGGCGCTGAAAGCCGCCCTGGCCCGCCTGCCCGAGGCGGCGGTGGATCAGCGCAATGCCGTGGTGCAAGAGCTGTCCCGCGTGTTGGTGCCGATCAACTACACCCGCGAGCCGCGCTTCCGCCACGACCCCGCCTACACCGTGCCGCCGCTGCCCACCCTGGCGGTGGCCGCCGAATTGCCCGACTTCGCCGTCGGCCACATGCGCAATATGGCCCTGACGGAGCTGATGCGCGGCCAGAACCGCTTCGTCGCGGCACTCGACCAGGCGCGGCGCATGGTCGAGGCGGCAATGCCCTAATGGATAGAAAGTTTTTGCTTCTTTTTCCAAAAAGAAGCCCTTCTTTTTTGAAAAAAAGAAGCAAAAAACTTTTATCCATTTGCCTTCGTGCCTTCCGGTGATTGCCGCACTGGCGAGTCGGCTGCCGTTTTTCTATGGCTGGGTGGTGGTCGGCGTCGCCTTCATGACGATGGCGATCGCGGTCAACGCGCGCACCGCGTTCTCGCTGCTGTTTCCAGCCGTGCTCGACGAGTTCGGCTGGGACCGCGCGGTCACCGCCGGCGCGTTTTCGTTCGGCTTCATGGTCTCGGCCTTCCTCAGCCCGGCGGTCGGCTGGGTGATGGACCGGCATGGCCCGGTCTGGGTGATGCAAATCGCGGTGGCGGCGACCGTATCGGGGCTGCTGCTGGCCACGCTCGCCACCGAGCCCTGGCACATCTATGCCACGCTGGGCGTGCTGGTCGGCAGCGGCGCAACGGCCGCGGGCTACACCGGCCAGGCGCTGTACCTGCCGCACTGGTTCCTGCGCCAGCGCGGCCTGGCGATCTCCATCGCCTATGCCGGGGCAGGCGCCGGCTCGATCGTGCTGCTGCCGCTTGCGCAACACCTCATCGGCGGCGCCGGCTGGCGCATCGCGTGCGTGACCCTGGCGGTGATCACACTGGTGGTGCTGGTGCCGCTGAACCTGCTGCTGGCCCGCCGGCCGCAGGATATCGGCCTGTCGCCCGACGGCGACACCGCGGCCCAGGCGTTGGCGCGGCGCACCGTGCACGTGGTTGACCCCGCATGGGCGGCCGTGGACTGGACCCTGGCGCGCGCCATCCGCACCGCGCGCTTCTGGTGGATCGCGCTGGGCTATTTCGGCATGCTGTTCACGTGGTACGCGGTGCAGGTGCACCAGACCAAATACCTCCAGGACATCGGCTTCTCGGCCGCCACCGCCGGCTGGGCGCTGGGGCTGGTGAGCCTGGTCGGCGTGCCCGGCCAGATCGCCGCCGGCGCGCTGTCCGACCGCATCGGCCGCGAGCCGGTCTGGGTGCTGGGCTGCGCCGGCTTCGTGCTGACCTATCTACTGCTGATCGCGCTGGGCAGCTGGCCCAGCCCGGTGCTGCTCGCGCTGATGATCCTGGCCCAAGGCCTGGTGGGCTACAGCACCACCTCGGTGCTCAGCCCGATCACCGCCGAAATCTTCGAGGGGCGGCATTTCGGCGCCATCTTCGGCATGCTGATGGTCTGCGCCATCACCGGCGGCGCGGCCGGGCCGTTCGTGCTCGGCCTGTTACGCGATATCACCGGCAGCGATACGCCCGGCTTCCTGGCCGGCGCCGCGGCCAGCGTGGTCTCGGCAGTGGCAATCTGGATCGCCGCACCGCGCAGGGTGCGGCGGGTCGGCAAGGCCGCATGAACTTGCCGTTATGCGGCAATGACGGCACGATACCGCTTCCCGCCCCCAGCCACGGGACATCACAAGGAGGACTGCCCGCGTTGATGGGGCTGGTGCGGCTCGCCCTGCGGCGGCCCTATACCTCGGCGATGCTGGCGTTCTTCGTGCTCGTGGCAATCACCATGTCGCTGACGCGCATGATCGTCGACATCTTCCCCACGATCGACATCCCCGTTGTGCTGGTCGCCTGGATGTCCACGTGCGCGACCTATGCGCCGTCTCCGTCTATATCCGCCGCGCCATCGCAGAAATCTCCAAGGACCTGCCGATCACCACCAAGATCGAACTGCGCGGCCAGCCAGGCCTGATGGACCGCTCGTTCCGCAACCTCGCCCAGGGGTTGGTGATCTCGATCATCCTGGTCTACGCGCCGCTGGTGTTGGTGTTGCTCCAGTCGTGGATCGACCCCTCCATCATCATGATGGCGGTTCCCGGGGCGCTGATCGGCATCATCTGGATGCTGGCGGTGACCGGCACCACCATCAATGTTGTGTCGCTGATGGGCAGGGTCATGACGGTGGGCATTTCGGTGTCGAACTCGATCCTGGTGGTCAGCGTCGCCAACGAGGTGCGCGCAGGCCATGGGCTCACCCCGGTGAAAGCGGTGATCGCGGCCGGCAAGACGCGGCTGCGGCTGATCCTGGGCATGATTCCGATGGCACTCCGCAGCGGCGAGGCCGTCGAGCAGAATGCACCGCTGGGCCGCGCGGTCATCGGCGGGCTGATCGCGGCCACCACCGCCACCCTGATCATCGTGCCGGTGTTCTACACGCTGCTACGCCGCAAGCCTCCGCGGCTGCACGAGCTGGGCAGCAAGTTTGCCGAAGAAGCCGCCGGCGCCAGCGCGCAGGCGAAAGGGTAATGCCGATTGATACCAACCTTTCTAATGATGGAACGATAGAGAAAGCCAAGGCCAGGGCTTTTCCCTGGACCCACCAAAGGCCGAGGGACTTTGGAAACCCATTTATTTTCATATATTTAAGGTCCAGGGGCTTGGCCCCTGGTGGGTCCAGGGCGACGCCCTGGCCTTGCTTGGCCATGGGTCATCCCAACCATTGATTGGTAT
>JBBQOT010000486.1:0-3371 GCA_038331165.1 Acetobacterales bacterium | reverse complement strand
ACATGTAGTGCCAGGTCAGCGCGGTGCTGCCGTCCAGCAGCTCCAGCGGCCGCCCCTGCAGCAACACGCGCAACACCATCGGAAGATCGCCCGGCGGCCGCTCGGCACCCGTCCCGGCCGCCGCCGGTTGCGCCGCGCTGTTGGCCGCATCATCGACCACCGCCTCTTCGGCCACGACCGCCTCGGCCACCTCCTCCTCGTCGGTCACCACAACCTCGGCCGCTGCCGCATCGATCGGCGCATCGATCACCATTGCAGCGGGCACCACCGCAGCGGGCGCCCCGGCGCGGGCCAGTCGATCCCGTAGCGCGAACATCGCCGGCCCCGCCGGCACGATCGCCGCCGGCGGCGGAAAGGCCGGGTCCAACCGGGCGGCCACCAGCAGCCCGGCAGCGATCACCACCCCCGGCTGCTCCAGCTCCAGCCGCACCCAGTCGATCGGCCCGGCCTGCGGTTCGCGCCGGATCGTGCTGCCATTCACCAACGCCCCCAGCGGCACCAGCGCGCCACCCGGCAACGCGCCGTCCAGCACATGCACCAGCTGTTCCGGCGG
The DNA here is from genome assembly GCA_038331165.1 of Acetobacterales bacterium. Taxonomy (GTDB): domain Bacteria; phylum Pseudomonadota; class Alphaproteobacteria; order Acetobacterales; family Acetobacteraceae; genus CAMDGX01. Next base: position 2,818 of record JBBQOT010000486.1, on the reverse strand, counting down.
AAGCAACAGGTCGGCCACCGGCTGGCCCTCGCCGAACGCCCCCGCGGCCACCCGCACCGGCATCACCCGCGGCCGCGGCGGCAGGTCGGGCCCGACCGGCGCCACCTCGGTGCGGCGTGCTGCCACGTGACGCACCGCCACCTTCCCGCCCAGGGTCAGCACAAGGTCGCCGCGCGCCAGCCCCTCCACCGCCATTTCGGTCGGCGCGCCGTCGCTGCTCGGCACCGCGATCGGCGTGCCGGCGGGAAAGCTGCCGTCGCCGATGGCGGCCTGGCGCAGGGCGGCGGGAATAAGGGCATCTTGGGTCAGGTCGGCGGTCATGCTGCGGCCTCCGGCATTGGCGCTTTTCGATGCACCTGAGTACCATGGCCCGGCTCGCGCGTCGATTGCCACTGCATCCGGCGGCCCCCTTGCCGCCCAGCCGATCATCCAGATCGGCGCGGTGAAGCTGTAGTGCCAGATTTTGTAAAGTGAGGCGTAGCAAGCATGGGGCTTTGCCCCAAACCCCACCAGATCCCGAGCGCGCCCTCGCGCGACGGGCCAAGCCCCTGGACCTTATGAATGGGTTTCCAAAGACCGTCGGCCTTTGGTGTGTCCAGGTCATAACGAAGCCGCTGATCATGAACGCCGCGGCTGCGGCGAGCAGCGGGACCTCAGGCGAAATACGCCATGTCGCCGAACCGGTAGCGCAGGATGAAGTGGTAGAGGACAACCCAAAGGGCCGCGATGCCGCGGAATGCGTCGATCACTTGGAAGCGTTCTTCTCGGGCAGCCTCGGTTTTGTCAGCCATCGATAGGGTTTTCTATGGGCGGTGCCAATGCGAGTGGCTCGATCAGGTGGCAGTAGTCCTCGTCGCTAAGGCGCAGGCCGTCGTTCACCTGCAGGTTCGGCATCAGCGTTGCGGCGGGATTTCGCGCTCATCAACGACCGACTGCTGCGGCGGGAATAGCCCGCAGGCGATAGGCGGCGTTGGCGAAGGCGATGGGCAGGGGTGCTGCGAGGCTGGCGAGGGTGGTGGCCTCGCCTGTGCGAAGCCAGGTGTCCTCGATGACATAGGCGGGGCGGAAGGTCGTGATGGTGTCGCGCAAGCCTTCGGCAGTAAGGGATTCTGGCCAAGCAACGGCGGGGCGTTCGGCGAGCAGCGCGAATATGCGCGGGTTGCGGGCGAGGAACAGCGTGCCGGGCGGGGTGTCCTGCATGGCGGCGACAAGGGCGCGGAATTCCGGGCTGTCGGCGGTGAGCGGGGACTGGGCGCGCGGGTTGTGGGTGGCGTAGTACGGCACGTAGAGCACGGCCAGGCCGGCGAGTGCGATGACGGGGCCGTGGCGGCCGAGGCGGGGTTGCAGGAACTCGCAGGCCGGCAGCAACAGCAGCGGCAGGATCGGCAGGGCGTAGCGCGTGGGTTCCATGTGCACGGGGTAGGCGATCAGGGCGATGGCGTAGAGCAGAATGAACAGGGTGACGGCGTCGGGGCGGCGGCGCAGGCGCTGGAACAGGCCGGCGGCGATAAGGGCGGCCAGCGCCAGCAGGACGGGGAAATTGGCGAGGCGGCCGAAGCTGAGGCCGAACAGCTCGACGATGGCCAGCATATAAGCCTGGGCGGCTTCGACGAGATGGCGGACGAGGCCGGCGAGGGTGAGGCGGGCGAAGTAGCCGGCATAGGTGGCGTTGTCGACGCGCAGCCACAGGGTGGCGGCCACGGCGACGGCTATGCCGGCCAGAAGGGCGGGGAACAGGCGGCGGCGGGCGGGATGCAACAGCAGGTCGACGGCGATGGCGGCGGCGAGCACCACGCCGATCGAGCGGGTGAGCAGTGCCATGGCAACGCCGATGGCCAGCAGCATGGGCCGGCCCCGGGCGCCGAGCAGGGCGAGATAGCACCAGGCGGCGAAGGCCATGTCGGAGCCGATGGCGTCGCGGCGCATCAGGATGGCGGGCGACAGGCCGGCGGCGAGCACCAGCACGGCGCTCCAACGTGGGCCGAGGCTGGGCAAGGCGAGGCGGTGCAGGCACCACAGCGCGGCCAGCAGGCAGGCGAGCATGACCAGCTTGATGACAGTGAAGTCGAGGCCGAAGGCGGCGACCACCGGGGCCAACAGCAGCGCCACGCCGGGCGGATAGGCGGCAGGCGACATGATGGCGTTGGCCGGGTTGTAGACGAAGCCGGTGGCGGCATAGGCACGGCCCTCGGCGATGGCCTGGGCGTGCGACAGATAGAGGGCGAAGTCGCCGCCGCCCATGACCGAGTAGCCCGGGCGGAACAGGGCGAGGTAGAGTGCCGCCAGTGCCAGGCAGGAGGCTAGCGCCCAAACATCACGCTCAGCGCGCATTGGCTGGCGCCGAAAGTGGGAACAGGTGGCGGCGCCAGGCCAGGGCAATGACGCCGGTGGCGAGCATCCCGAACAGGCAGTATCCGGTGGCGGTGGCCACGAAGCCGAACCGCGCGATCAGCCAGCCCGCCAGCAGCAGGCCGACCGGCATGCCGTAGACTGCGAGCATCCGCACTCCCATCACCCGGCCGCGCAGGCGCGGTTCGGCACTGCGCAGCAGCATCACCGCCATCGGCACCATGCTCAAGCTCTGCATGAAACCGGACAGCGCCAGCAGGGCGATGCCGAGTGCCGGGACGGTAGTGTGGGAATAGGCCAGCAGCATGGCGTACCAGACGAAGGTGAAGCTTATCATGATGCGCCCGGCCGCAATGTCGCGGCCGACGGTGCTGAGCATCAACGAGCCGATCAGCCCGCCGGTGGCGAAGCCGGCAGCGAGCAGGCCGAGGCCGGCCTGGCCCATGCCGTAGACGTCGCGCGCGACGTA
>JBBQOT010000485.1:0-3378 GCA_038331165.1 Acetobacterales bacterium | reverse complement strand
GTTGGGGGCCCCCGCCCCCCCCGGGTCCCGTGGCGCGGCTTCGCGCCGCGACGGCAGAGCCCTGGCCTTCCTAAGCAGCGTAGTACCCCCCGTCGACCACATGGCTCGCGCCGGTCATGAACGAGGCTTTGTCGGACAGCATCCACACCACCGCTTCGGCGATTTCCTCGGGTGTGCCCAGCCGGTTCATCGGCACCTTGGTCATCAGCACGTCGTAGCGTTCGGCCATGGTGGGGTCGGTCATCGGCGTTTTGATGTAGCCGGGGTTGACGCAGTTCACCCGGATATTGTCCTGGGCGTATTCCATCGCCGCGGTCTTGGTGATGCCGACCACGCCATGCTTGGCAGCGACGTAGTTGCTGGCTGTCGACAGCCCGATCAACCCCGCGATCGATGCGGTGTTGACGATCGAACCGCCCCCATTCGCCAGCATGTGCGGAATCTCGTGCTTCATGCACAGGAACACGCCGGTCAGGTTGACGGCGAGCATGCCGTCGAAACTCTCCTGGCTCATCTCGTGCGTGCGCTGGCCGGTGGGGCCGACATTGCGCGGCGAGATGCCGGCGTTGTTGAACGCGCAGTCCAGCCGACCGAACGCGGCCACCGCGCGGGCGACCATGGCCTGCACATCGGCCTCGCGGGCCACATCGGCGCCGATGGCGATGGCCTGGCCGCCGCCGGCATTGATCAACGCCACGGTGGCCGCGGCACTTTCCTCGGTAAGGTCGCTGACGGCGACGCGCGCGCCCTCGCGGGCCATGGCCAGCGCGGTGGCCCGCCCGATGCCTGAGGCGCCGCCGGTCACCAACGCGCTCTTGCCAGCCAGGATTCCGGCCATTGTGTTCTCCCCTTGTCGTGTACCCGCCCGCAGCGGGTGTTTCAGCCCCAGCCGCGGCGCAGGCCAACCGCCAGCATGTCGATCAGCGACTGCGAGGCACGGATCAGTTTGCCCATGGTCAGGAAGCCGTGCATCTGATCGTTGTAGTGCAGATGGGTGACAGACACGCCCTCGCGGTCGAGCCGTCGGGCATATTCCACGCCCTCGTCGCACAGCGGGTCGTGGGCGCAAGTCACCACCAGGGCCGGGGCCACGCCGGCCAGTGCCGCGGCACGCAGCGGCGAGGCGCGCCAGTCGGCGACGTCGGCTGGGCCGTTGAGGTAGTGGTCGATGAACCACTTCATGGTCGAGGCGACCAGCGGATAGCCCTCGGTGATGCGCTGGTAGCTCTCGTGGCCCATGCCCATGTCGGTGACCGGGTAGATCAGCAGTTGGTAGGCGATCTTGGGCAAATAGCCGTCGCGCGCCATTAGCGCCATCACCGCGGCGATGTTGCCGCCGGCGCTGTCGCCCCCCACGGCGGCGCGAGCGGGGTCGATGGCGAGTGCGGATGCATTGGCCAGGATCCAACGCGTCGCCGCCGCCGAGTCGGAGATGGTGCCGGGGAACTTCACTTCCGGCGCGAGGCGGTAATCGACTGCAATCACGCAGCAGCCGGCGGCATTGGCAATGGCGCGGCAGGCCTGGTCGTGGCTTTCAAGATCACCGAGCACCCAACCGCCACCGTGATAATAGATCAGCACCGGCAAAACGGTACCCGGAACCGAGCCGAGGGCGCGGTAGAGGCGCAGCTTCACCGGGCCATTGGGCCCGGGGGCTTCGAGGTCGCGCATCTCGGCCACCTCGGGCGGGTCGGGCTGCATGATGGTGCGTCCGGCGGCGAAGAAGGCGCGCGCCTCGTCGGGCGTCAGCGTGTTGAAAGCCGGGCGCCCCGCAGCCTTGATCATGTCGAGCACGCGCTGGGCGTCGGGGTCGAGGATCATCGGGGCATCTCTCCTGCGCGGGCCATCGGCAGGAGCATCCCTTCGCCGGGTTGTGCGGTCAACCCGCGTGGCGGGATCAGGTTATTTGAAGGTTCTGCACCGCCGCCTCCAGCTCCTGGAACGATGGCATGTGCTGGTTCGGCGCCATCTTGCGCCCGGTTTCAACGCTGACCTGCGGCGCATTGCCGTGCAGATGGGCGACCAGCACGGCGCGGATCACCTCGTAGAACTTCGATTCCTCCTCCACCACGCCCTTGAGGCGGGCGGCGCACGGGCCGACCATGCCATAGGCCATCAGCACGCCCATGAAGGTGCCCACCAGCGCGCCGCCGATCATGCCGCCGAGCACCGCCGGCGGCTCGTTGATCGACGACATCGTCTTGATCACGCCCAGCACGGCAGCAACGATACCCAGCGCCGGCAGCGCGTCGGCGATGTTCTGTAGCGCGTGCGCGCTGTGCAACTCCTCGGCCAGCGTTTTCTTCAGCTCGCGCCCCATCACGTCCTCGATCTGGTTAGGGTCGTCGGCGTTCATGCCGACCATGCGCAGGTAGTCGCAGACCATCGCGCTGGCGTGGTGGTTCTTCAGGATCTTGGGGAACTTCTGGAAGGCCGGGCTGTCCTCCGGCTTCTCGATATGCGCTTCCAGCGCCATCGCGCCCTTGGTGCTGGCCAAGCGGACAAAGAAATATAGCAGGCTGAGCAACTCGATATAGTCCACTTTCTTGAAGACCGCCCCCTTCATGACCTTTCCGAAGCCGTGCAGAGTGTGCTTCACGTCGTGCATGCTGTTGGACATCAGGAAGATGCCGATGGCCGCGCCGCCGATCGACCACACCTCAAACGGCAGCGCCTTCATGATGGTGCCGAAGCTGCCGCCATGCACCAGATAGCTGCCGAAAACGCAGAACATCAGAAAGCCGAGGCCGCCGAGCAGAAGCATGGTTCGCGCCCTACTGCGCGGGCCGGGTGTCGCGCAGCACCGTAATGGCGATGCGGCGGTTGGCGGCGGCAAAGGGGTCGCCCGGCAGCAGCGGGTCGCGGTCGGCATTGCCGGTCACGCTGCGCAGCCGTGCCTCGGCCACGCCCTGTTCCACCAGCAGCCGGCGGGTGGCGTTGGCGCGCTCGGCCGACAGTTCCCAATTGCTGCGGTCGCTGCCGCGGAAGGGGGTGGCGTCGGTGTGGCCCGAAATCGACAGCCTCTCGGGCATGCGGCCGATCACCGGGGCGATCTTCATCAGCAAGGCGCGGGCGCGGTCGTGCAGCACCGCGGAGCCGGTGGCGAACATTGGCACGCGGTCTTCGTCGAGCAGTTGGATGCGCAGGCCCTCCGGCGTTTGGTCGATGGCGAGCTGGGGTGAAAGGTCGCGCAGCTGGGGGTCGTTGCTCACCGCCTCGCGGATCTGTTCGGCGGCCTGTTCGAAGCTCTCGCGTTCGCGCCGTTCGATCTCGGCGCGCAGCGAGGCGTCGTCGATCGGGCGACCGGCCACGCCGTGGGCACCGGCGGGGGTGTTTGCGCCGGAGCCGGCATTGGCCAGGCGCTGGGCCTGGCCCAGC
>JBBQOT010000484.1:0-3380 GCA_038331165.1 Acetobacterales bacterium | reverse complement strand
GCTGCGGCATTGGGGCGCAAGGTGGTTCTGTTCGCGACCAACGAGGGCTGCCGCGCCCTGATGCCCGATGCCTTCGCCGGTGATGCGCGCGAGGTGGCGGCAGTGGCCCGGGGCGTGGCCAGCATCGTCGAACTGGCCGAGGCGGCGGCCGAGTTGGGCGTGCGCCGGATCGCCTGCGAGGCCGGGCTGCGCATGATCGACGCCGACGCCGCCCCGCTGGCCGCGGGCGTGGAGGTCGCGGGGATTGCAACATTTCTCGAAGCCGTTGGTTCTGGCCAGATCGTGACGCTGTGAGAGCTTGACCCGCATACGTGCGGCTTGGCAGGGATGGCGGTTATGATCGCACGTGTGTCGATGCTGCTGGGCGTGGTGCTGGCGAGCGGCGTGGCGTCGGCACAGCTGTCGCCGCCTGCCGGCAGCCTGACCCTGCCGTCGGCGCGTGGCGGCCAGCCGGTGGAGCGTGCCACCCCGGCGCCCGCGCCAGTGCCAACACCGGTGCCGATGCCGCGCGCGCCGGTGCAGCAGGTGGCGCCCATGGCCTCGCCGCCGCTGCCCCAACCGCCGCCGCGATCGGCACTCGGCAGTTCGGCGCCCGGACGGACGGCGCAAGCCCCGGCGCCGCCGCGCAAGCCGCCAGTGGTGGCGCCGAAGCCGCGTGCGGGGGTTCAGAAGCCGGCCCCCAAGCCTGGGGTGGCAGCCGGCGCCGCCGCTGGGGCGGCCGCTGGTGTGGCCGCCGGTGCCGCCATCGGCGCGATCGTCAAACCCCCCGAGGCCAAGCCGCCCGAGACCAGGCCGGCGCCGGTGGAAAAACCCGCCGAGGCGAAGCCGCCCGAGCCGAGCAAGGGCAGTGTCACCGGCCAGGCTTTGCCGCGCTGGGCGGGCATCCTCTACGACGGCGTGAAGCTGCGCGTCGGCCCCGGCCAGCGCTATCCGGTCGACTGGATCTACCGCCGCCCCGACCAGCCGGTGCGGGTGCTGCGCGAGTTCGAGACGTGGCGGCTGATCGAGGACCACGAGGGCGTCAAGGGCTGGGTGCACCAGTCAAACCTGACCGGCCGGCGCAGCTTCATGGTGCCGACCGAGCGCACCCTGCGCCGCACGGCGGCCGACGACGCGGCGGCGGTGGCGGTGCTGCGCCCCAGCGTGGTTGGCCGGGTGCGCGCCTGCGCCGCCCAGGCCGCCTGGTGCGAGGTGCGGGTGGGTGACCATCGCGGCTGGCTGAAGCGCGACGGGCTGTGGGGGATCTCCTCTGGCGAGGCGATAGGCAACTGACGGTTCCCGTCCGCCTACGATTGGCGCTATCGTCGCCTCATGAGCGCACACCCGCCGGTTCCCGATCCCGCCGCCCTCCCCGAAACGCACTCGCGCGCTCTCCCCGAAACGCGCGCACGCGCTCTCCCCGAGACGCGCCCCCGCGCGATGCACGACATGGGCGGCGTGTCGAAGTTCATGTGCGATGCGGTCGATGTGGAGCCGCATGCGCTGGACGCGTTCGACCGCGAGGTGGACGCCATTCGCGGCCTGCTCGGCGCCAAGAAGGTGATGAGCGTCGACGAGTTGCGCCGCGGGATCGAGGCGATCCCAGAGGCCGACTATCTGCGCCTGACCTATTACCAGCGCTGGATCCGCTCGATCACCGACAACATGCTGGCCAAGGGCGTGTTCACCGAAGCAGAGCTGCGCGCCGCGCTGGAAGACACAAAGTGAGCGCGCTGCTGTCGAAAGGTTCGCGGGTGCGGGTGCGCGACGACTGGCCGGAGACGCGTGGCCCGTGCCATATCCGCACGCCGCATTACCTGCGCGGCACCGAGGGCGTGGTCGAAAAACACCTCGGCGCCTTTCCCAACCCCGAGGACCTGGCCTTCGCCCGGCCGGCCGCGGTGCTGAACCTGTACCATGTGCGCTTCACGGCCTCGGCGATCTGGCCTGACGCCAAGGGCGATGCGCTGATGGTCGAGCTGTACGAAACATGGCTGGAGGCGGCATGAGCACCCTGCTGGAAACCCCATCCGACCGGCTGCTGGCCGCGGTGCGCCAGTTGCTGACCGACAAGGGGGTGCTGTCGCGCGACGAGATCGCTGCGCGCATCCGCAGCACCGACAACGCCTCCCCGGCCCAAGGGGCGCGCATGGTGGCCAAGGCATGGACCGACCCGGCCTATCGCGCTCGTATGTTGGCCGATGGCGCCAAGGCGGCCGAGGAACTGGACATCCCGATGCGCGGCATGCCGCCGCTGGGGGTGCTTGAGGATACCGCCGAGGAGCACAACCTCGTCGTTTGCACGTTGTGCTCGTGCTACCCGCGCGCCGTGCTGGGCTATGCGCCGTTCTGGGTCAAGTCTGCCGCCTATCGTGCCCGCGCGGTGCGCGACCCGCGCGGGATGCTGCTGGAATTCGGCACCGCGCTGCCCGCGACGGTGAAATTGCGCGTGGTGGACAGCACCGCCGATTATCGCTGGATGGTGCTGCCGCTGCGGCCGGCGGGCACCGAGGGTTGGAGCGAGACGCAGCTCGCGGCCATCGTGCGTGAGGGCGACATGATCGGGGTGACGTTCCCGAAGCTGCCGTGACCCCGCCGTTGCGGGCTTTCCTGGTCGTGCCGTTGTTGTTGCTGGCGGGCGCTGTTCACGCCGCCTCCCGGCCGGCCGTTGAGTCGGCCACCGGCATGGTGGTTTCGGCCCAGCACCTGGCCACCGACGCCGGGGTTGAAATGCTGCGCGCCGGCGGGAATGCCATCGATGCGGCCGTCGCCGTCGGCTATGCGCTGGCGGTGGTCAATCCGTGCTGCGGCAATATCGGCGGCGGCGGTTTCATGACCATCCACCTTGCTGACGGTCGCGATACCTTCATCAACTTCCGCGAGAAGGCACCGGCGGCGGCGACCGCCAATATGTACCTCGACGCCGAGGGCAATGTGGTCAAAAACGCTAGTCTGCTCGGCTACCTGGCGGTTGGCGTGCCGGGCACGGTACTTGGTCTCGATACGGCGCAGCGCAAGTACGGCAAGCTGACGCGGGCGCAGGTGATGAAGCCGGCGATCCGTCTCGCGCACGACGGCTTTATCCTCAATCGTGGCGACACGGATATTCTCGATACGACGATCGAACAGATTCGCAAGGATCCAGTCGCGTCACACATCTTCCTGCGCCGCGACGGTTCGCCGCTACAACCCGGTGATCGGCTGGTGCAAAAGGATCTGGCGAAAACGCTCGAGGCAATCTCGCGGCGCGGCCCGGACGCTTTTTACAAGGGCAAGATTCCCGAGGCTGTCGAGCGCGCATCGCAGAAAAATGGCGGCGTCCTCTCCGCCGCGGATTTCGCGAACTATGCGATCAGCGAAAGCGAACCGATTCGCTGCAACTACCGCGACTACATCTTCCT
>JBBQOT010000483.1:0-3393 GCA_038331165.1 Acetobacterales bacterium | reverse complement strand
CGGCGGCCGAGAGCGGGCTGATCACCTTCGCCAGTTCCCTCGGCGCGCTGGCGATGAAGCCGGCGGCGACCGGCACGCTGCGCTTGTTTGGTTTCCGCGACACGCTGCTGGCCAATTGCGTGATTTCCACAGTGCTGCTGGGGGCGGTGGCGTTCTTCCAGCCCGGCTGGCCGATGGCGTTGATCTACGTGGTGCTGCTGGCCGGTGGGTTCTTCCGCTCGCTGCAGTTCACCGCCTACAACGCGCTGGCCTATTCCGACATTCCGCGGGCGCGGATGGGCCTGGCCACCGGGCTGTATTCCACGGTGCAGCAGGTCTCGGTGACGCTCGGCGTTTCGGCCGGGGCAGCGTCGCTGACGGTGACGATGGCGATGTCGGGCAGCCATACGCCGGGACTGGCGGATTTCTCCACCGCCTTCCTGGTGGTGGCCTGCCTGTCGATGGGTTCGCTGCCGGTGTCGCTGCTGATGCCGCGCGATGCGGCGCGTGAGGTCAGCGGGCACTCCGGCGGGCGGTAAGGCGGGGCTTTCGCTCGTTATGTTCAATCGGGTATACCGGCGGGATGCGTGGCCTGCTCGCCCTGATTGCCCTGCTTCTCGGTGTGGCACCGGCCGGCGCGCAGCCGCGCGATGAAGTTCTGGTGTTCGCCGCCATCAGCCTGACCGAGGCGATGCAGGATCTGGCTAAGCTGTGGGAGAGCCGTGGCGAGGCCCGCGTGCGCTTCAACTTCGCCGCCAGCTCGGTGCTGGCGCGCCAGCTGGACCAGGGGGCTGCGGCCAATGTCTTCGCCTCGGCCGACCAGGGGTGGATGGACTGGGCGCAGGCGCACGGGCTGGTCGCCGAGGGCACGCGGCGCACGCTGCTGGGCAACCGCCTGGTGCTGGTCGCTCCCGTTGGCCAGGTGCCGCAGGCGGTGGTGATCGCCCCTGGGCTGGACCTGGTGGGGCTGTTGGGGCCGCAAGGGCGGCTGGCGGTGGGCGACCCCGCCAGCGTGCCAGCCGGGCTGTATGCCAAGCAGGCGCTGACCCGGCTCGGCCTGTGGGCGGATGTCGAGCGGCGGCTGGCGCGGGCCGAGAATGTGCGCAGCGCCTTGCTGCTGGTGGAGCGGGGCGAGGTGCGGCTGGGCATCGTCTATGCCACCGATGCCGCGGTGGCGCGTGGGGTGGCGGTGGTGGCGACGTTCCCGGCCGGGTTGACCGAGCCAATCGCCTATCCCTTCGCGGTGCCGCGGGCGGGCGACACCCCGGCGGCGCGGCGGTTCATGGCATTCCTGGCCGGACCGGTGGCCGGTGCGGTATTCCAGCGCCGTGGCTTCGTGACCGAGTAGCGCCATCGCCGATTTCCTGACCGCTGATGAATGGACCGCCGTCTCGCTCACGCTGGGCGTGGCCGGGCGGAGCGTGGCGATTGGCCTGCCGGTCGCCGTCGTGCTGGCCTGGGTGCTGGCGCGCTGCCGGTTTCCCGGCCGGGCGGCGCTGGATGCGCTGGTGCACCTGCCGATGGTGCTGCCGCCGGTGGTGGTGGGCTGGCTGCTGCTGTTGCTGCTGGGGGTGCGCGGGCCGGTGGGGGCCTGGCTGAACGACTGGTTTGGTGTGCGCCTGGTGTTCACCACCGCGGGGGCGGCGATCGCCTGCGCGGCGATGGCATTGCCGCTGATGGTGCGGGCGGTCCGGCTGTCGATCGAGGCGATCGACCCCGGGCTGGAGCAGGCGGCGCGCACTCTTGGGGCGGGGCGGCTGGATCGCTTGCTGACCATCACCCTGCCGCTGGCGCTGCCTGGCGTGCTGTCGGGGGCGATCGTCGGATACGTGGCCTCGCTGGGGGAATTCGGCGCGGTGATCACCTTCGCGGCCAACATCCCGGGGGAGACGCAAACCCTGCCGCTGGCGATCTATGCGGCGTTGCAAACGCCGGATGGCGAGGCGACGGCGGCCAAGCTGGCCCTGGTGTCGATCCTGCTGGCGGTGGCCGGGCTGGCGGCAGCGGAGTGGGCCGGGCGGCGGGCGCGCGCGGCGCTGGGGTATCGGCGGTGATCGAATTCTCGCTGCGGCACCGCTTTGCCGGCGGGGCAGAGCTGGCGATCGACTTCACCGCCCCGGCCGGGGCAACCGCGCTGTTTGGGCCGTCCGGGGCCGGTAAGTCGAGCGTGGTGGCCGTGATCGCCGGGCTGCTGGCGGCCGAGGCGGCGCGGGTGATCGTGGACGGGGTGGTGCTGACCGATACCGCGCAGCGCATCCACGTGCCGACCGAGAAGCGGCGGCTGGGGCTGGTGTTCCAGGATGCCAAGCTGTTTCCGCATATGAAGGTGCGCGACAACCTGCGCTACGGGCTGCGCCGGGCGCCGGAGCAGACGATAGGGTTCGACGAGGTGGTGGACCTGCTGGGGATCGCGCCGCTGCTGGAGCGGCGGCCGCATACCCTGTCGGGCGGCGAACGCCAGCGCGTGGCGATCGGCCGCGCACTGCTGGCGCAACCCCGGCTGTTGCTGATGGACGAGCCACTGGCCAGCCTGGACGCCGCGCGCAAGGCGGAAATCCTGCCCTATCTGGCACGGCTGAAGCAAACGCTGGCGTTGCCGATCGTCTACGTGACCCATGCGATGGACGAGGTGCTGGCGATCGCCGATACGCTGGTGCTGATCGAGGGCGGCCAAACGCGGGCCTGTGGACCCCTGGGCGAATTGACCGCCCGCGGCGACATGCCGCTGGCCACTCGCGACGACGCCGGCGCGGTGCTGGAGGCGCGGGTGGCCGAACACCACCCGGCGCGGCAATTGTCGCTGCTGCGGGCCGGGCCGCTGGCGCTGTGGGTGCCGCTGGTGGCAGGAAACCTCGGCGCGCGGCTGCGGGTGCGTATCCCGGCGCGGGAAATCATCCTGGCTACCGAAGCGCCGGCTGGAATCAGCCTGCACAACGTCCTTCCAGTGCTGGTGGTTGCAATCACCCTGGATGCGGCGCGGCATACCGCGATGGTGGAACTGGGCAGCGGCGAGGCACGGCTGCTGGCGCGAATCACGCCGGATGCGGTGGGGCGGCTGGGATTGCGGCCGGGGTGCGCGGTGCTGGCGCTGGTGAAGTCGATGTCGGTGGATGTGCTGGCGTGAAGGGAAGGGACGGGAAGTCTTCTTTTTGTGAACAAAAAGAAGCAAAAAAACTTTATCCGATTTCGATATATTCTGATATCGGAACAAAATGGCGGCGGTTTGGTGGGGTCGTTCTGGTGGGCGAAAATTTTCGGTTGGGGCGGGCGGGATCGTTGGGCCAAGGGGCGCGCAGGGGGCCGGGCGAATAGTTCAGCCAGGCGCGGCGTTCGCGGGCGGTGACGCGGGGAACTGCCGGCGCGGGTTTTGGCGTACGAGGCGCGCGGGGGCGTGGCGGCAGGCGCAGGATTTCG
>JBBQOT010000482.1:0-3402 GCA_038331165.1 Acetobacterales bacterium | reverse complement strand
TTGGTGGGTCCCCGTCGGCGCGGCTTCGCGCCGCGACGGCAAAGCCCTGGCCTTGGCTTTCTCTATCGGTCAATCATCAGAGGGGTTGGTATGACATTGATGCTCGCACAACAGGTAGGGGCATCCGGGAAGGTCGTTGCGTTCGATCCGGCGGATTGGACCTACGCGTCGCTACTCGTGAATGTCGTGGCCATCGCCGGGCGGGAGTTGCAGTAGTGGTGGGGCTTTCGATCCGTCTGCCGCGAGCATGCACGCGCCAGCAACCTCGCGGCGCGGCGAGGTGCCCGGTCGCCCAACGGCGTTTCGGTCGGCACGAGCAGGAGATAATCATGCGTCAGGCACGCTTGCTGGCGATCTGCGCCGTGCTGACGCTGTTTGCGCTGGTTCGGGGCGCGTCTGCGCAGCCGCTATTGGCCAACGGCACGTTTGCCACCGGCGGCACCCCGCCTTCGGGGTGGTACCTCGATCCGGCCACGGCCCGCAAGGGCGCGCTGTCGTTCCGACCGGCGCCGGCGGGCACCGCGGGGCAGGTGCTGGTGCTGTCGCCCAATCCGGCCAACACGCCGAGCAACACGCCCTATGGGATCGGTCAGGTGCTGCCCGCGGCGTCCGTGCGGGGGCGCGTTGTGCGCGTCACGGCCTTGCTGGGCAATGAGCCGGGGGCGCAGGCGGTGTTGGGGCTGGTTGTGCTGCGCAGCGGCACCGCCGGCGCGCAGGTGCGGTTGCGCGGTGATGGGCCGCTGGGACGCAAGGAGGCCCAGCTCACGGTGCCCAATGATGCCTCGGTGGAGGGGCTGATCCTGTTCCTGGTGGCCGAGGGAACCGCAGGTGTCGCCAGCTTTGCCGATGTTTCAGTCCAAGTAGCGGGCGAAGCGGCGGCCGTGCCGCCTGTCGCCGCGGCGCCCGTCCCTCGAACAGGGACCCGGCCAGATGCGGACATCCCGGCTCGCGTGCGCATCGATATCACACGCCAGCTGCGCACCATCCCGAACGGTCTGTTCGGCACAAATGTCGAAGTGATCCGCGACGCCAACGGTTTGTGGGACTCCAAGCTGAACCAGCTCGACCCACAGATCGTCGGCCTGGCACGCGATCTGGGCCTGGGGCCGATCCGCTTCCCCGGTGGCGTCTGGGCCGATGCCTATGATTGGCGAAACGGCATCGGTCCGCGCGAACGGCGGGCCACCACGCCGACCCATCCCGGCGCAAATGAGACGTTCCGGCACAATTTCGGCACCGACGAGGCGCTGCGCCTGGCGAAGGAGGCCGGTACCAGCCTGTTGATCACCGTGAATGCGGCGACCGGGACCGCGCAAATGGCCGCCGACTGGGTACGCTACGTGAATGGCGAGGGCGGTCGCACGCCGCGTGGCCCGCGGGTCGAGCTGTGGCAGGTCGGCAACGAACTGTACATCGAGGGCGATGCCTCGGGCGGGCACATGACGCCCCAGGCCTATGCCGACAGGTTTTTGAACTTCGCGGCTGCGATGAAGGCGGTCGACCCGACGATCCGCATCGGCGCGATCGGGCTGCGCAACTACGGCCGCTACCAGTTGAACAAATTCGACGACTGGAACGAGGTGGTGCTGCGCCGGGCCGGTGCGGCGATCGACTTGTTCACCGTGCACAATGCCTATGCCCCGGTGGTGGGCGACGATGGCGGGTTGGATCCAGCCGAGGTCTATGCGGCGATGTGGGCGGCGCCGGCACTGATCGCGCGCAACCTGGCCGATACCTGGAGCGAGGTGCAGCGGTTCGCGCCGCTCCATGCCAGCCGGATCCGGCTGGCGGTGACCGAATGGGGGCCGTTATTCGCCATCTCGCCGGGCTCGCCGTGGATTGACCACGTCAAGACGCTGGGCTCGGCGATCTTCATCGCGGCCACGCTGAAGGTGTTCGCCGAGCAGCCGAACCTTGAGGTCGCCAATTTCTTCAAGCTCAACGAACATCTGTTCATGGGCTGGATCGCCCGGCGCAACGCGGGCGGGCCGTGGGTTGCCACCGCGCCCTATCTCGCGCTGCGCATGATCTCGCGCGACATGGAACGCGGCCTGCTCGGTTCAAGCGTCGACGTGGCCCGCTACGACAGCCAGGCCGTAGGGTTTGTCGATGCTGTTGCCGGGGTTCCGTATCTCGACGTGCTGGCCACCGCGTCGCCGGATGGCCGCAGTGTGACCGCGCTGCTGATCAACAAGAGCCTGACTTCGGCGATCGATGGACGGATCACGCTGGCCGGTGCCACGGGCACGGCCCGGCTGGTGACGACGACGCTGAGCGGGGCGGCGGCCGACGCGCATACCGGCACGACCCTGCCGCGCATCCCTGGCATCGCGTGGGGCGCGCAGCAATCAGTCGGGCCACAGGGGCGCATCAACCGCGGCGGGCCCGATGAAGTGCGTCTGGTGCGCGACGAGCGGGCGAGCCCGGGCGGCGAAGTGCAGGTGCGGGTACCGCCGCACAGCCTGATGCTGCTGCGCTTCGATGGGGTGGCGCGGTGAGCGAGCCTGTCCTCTACGTCGTGCCGACCTACAACCGCGCCCGCGATCTGCCGCGCACACTGAATGCCATCGCCGCGCAGGACTGGCCGAATAACTGCAAATCGATCCTGGTGGTCGACAATGCCAGCACCGACGACACGGCGGCTGTTCTGGCCGATCTCGCCGGTCGCTTGCCCTGTCCCCTCGAGCATCTGCGCAAGGCCCCGGAGGGGCCGACGGTGGCGCGCAATATCGGCCTGAGGCGGGGGGTGGGCGGTTTGGTGGCCCTGGTGGACAGCGACGTGGAACTCGAGCCCGGCTGGACGCGCGCGACGGTTGCGGCGATGCAAGCCGATGTCGGGCTTGCCATGGTTGGCGGCAAGCTGGTGTTCGGCCACGATCCCACGCTGCTGAACAGCTATGGCGGCGCCACGGGCTTTCTGGGGTTGAGCTGGGACCTGGGTGAAGGCGACGACACGGCCTCGGCCACCGCCCCGCGCGATGTGCTGTGGACGAATTCCTCGGCAGTGCTGCTGCGGCCGCAACCGGCGCTGGCAGTTGGCGGGTTCGACGAGAGCTTCTTCATTTCATCCGAGGAACCCGACCTGGGCCTGCGCCTGGCCATCGCCGGGTGGCGGGCCCGCGTGGTGCCGGGTGCGGTGGCGCGCCATCATGTCGACATCGTGGTCGGACCGATGCACGCCGAGATGATCTTTCACACCACCAAGAACCGCATCCGCATGGCACTGAAGGTCTGGGCGCTGCCGCGGCTGCTGGCGTTCCTCGCGCTGTATGGCGGGTTCAGTCTGGCCGATGTTGTGCTGCGCGCGCCGCGTTTGCCGCGCCTGCGGGGGCTGTGGTGGAACGTCGTCCACCTGGGCGAAACCTGGCATCTGCGCCGGGCGACTCAGGCCCTGCGCCGTGT
>JBBQOT010000481.1:0-3402 GCA_038331165.1 Acetobacterales bacterium | reverse complement strand
ATTTTATCGACTCGGTGCTGATGCAGGATTCCATCGCCACCCGCTCGGCACTGGCACAGCTGATCCTGCCGGTCACGACGCTTGCGCTGCTGATCGGGGCGACGCTGACGCTGTCGGTGCGCGGTGCGATCCTGACGCAGTTGCAGACCGCGCACTTCGCCTATGCCCGTGCCCAGGGCATGTCACGCGAATTGCTCACCGTCATTGCCCTGCGCGGCGCGGCGCCGACCATCTGGGCTGGGGCCAACCGGCAATTCGCAGCCCTACTGGGTACCACGGCGGTGGTGGAGTTCGTCTTCGCCTGGGGTGGCGTGGGGCAGTATGGCCTTGATGCGATGGTCAAGGCGGACTTGCCTGCCGTGCAGGGGTTCATCCTGATGACTGGCGCGTTCGCCCTGCTGGTCCATGCGCTGGCCGGCGTGGTGCGCCGCATCGCGCGCCTGCGGTTCACGCGCGCATGATCGGCCGGGTTGTTCGCCGACTTGGCAGTCTGCTCCGGGGCCTGCCGCGGCGCAGCCTGGCGGCCAGCTTCGGTTTGCTGATCTTGGTTGGCTTCGCAGCCGTCATGGCGGCACGGCCGATTGCCTGGCCGCACGGTCCGGCGCAGGTCGATACGGCCCATATCCTGAAAGCCCCGTCGCTGCGCCACCCGCTGGGCACCGACGCCAACGGGCGCGACGTGGCCGCCCGGGTGATGGATGGCACGCGCTATGCCTTCGCCGTGCCGCTGGCGGCGGTGCTGCTGGGCATCGTGCTGGGTGCGCCGGTCGGGCTGATAGCCGGCTTGGTGGGAGGCTTTGCCGACCTGCTGCTGCGGCGCCTGATCATGGCGGTCGGCTTCATCCCGCCGCTGTTGTTGGCGCTGGCGCTGGTCGCCGCGATGGGGCCGTCGTTGCGCCATGTCGTGATCGCGATCGGCCTGCTGGAGGCGATGTTCTTCGCCCGCGCGATGCGTGCCGAGGTGCGGGCGATGCACGAGAGTGGCTTCATTCAAGGTGCGGTCGCCATGGGCAACGCGCTGCCGCGCCTGGCGCTGCTGCATCTGCTGCCCAACACTCTGGCCCGCATTGCCGGCGAGATCCCGCGTCGCGTTGCCTGGGCGTTGGGCACTTTGGCGGTGATGGGCTTCGTCGGCGTCGGCACCGCCGCCGACAGCACGGAATGGGGGGAGATGGTGCGCGAGGGGGTGGCATTGATGTACGCTGGTCCTTGGTGGCCGGCGATCTTTCCAGGGCTCGCGCTGCTGCTGCTTGGCTTTGGCTTGCAACTGCTGGCGGCCGGGATCTCCGACCTGACCGGGCGCCGGCCAGCCGCACTCGGCGGCGCCATGGGTGGGGTGCCACACTGATGCTGCTGGATGTCCAGGACCTTCGAGTTGAACGACAGAGCCGTGCGGCAGTCGGCATGGCGCCCATGCCGCTGGCACTCAACGGCGTGTCGTTCCGCGTGGTCAAGGGCCGCATCCTCGGCATGGTTGGCGAGCACGGGGCAGGCAAGTCGCTCACCGCCAGCGCCATTCTCGGCCTGTTGCAGCCTGAGGCGCGCGTGGTCGGCGGCCGGGCGCTGTTCGAGGGCCAGGACCTGCTGCGCATGTCCGACGCCGACCTCACCCGCCTGCGCGGCGCGCGCATCGGCTTTGTGGTGCAGTCGGGCCACACCACGCTCGATCCCAACACCCGGGTCGGCGCCCAGCTGATCCGCGCACAAAGTGTGCACCGCCCGATCGTCATGGCCGAGGCGGTATGGCGAGCCGAGACGATCATGTCGTCCATGGGCATCGTCGAACCCCGGCTGCGCGCCCGTGCCTGGCCGCACGAACTGACCCCGTCTGCGGTTCAGCGCCTGGTGCTGGCGCTCGCCCTGATCAACGAGCCACAATTGCTGATCGCCGACGAGCCGACGGCCGGGCTCGACATCACCACCCAGGTGCAGATCCTCGACCTGCTCTATCTCGAACTGCGGCGCCGGCGCATCGGCGGCATCATCATCACCCGCGACCTCGGCGTGGTCGCCCAGTACTGCGACGACATCGCCGTGATGTACGCCGGCCAGGTGGTGGAACAAGGCCCGGTGCCCCAGGTGTTCGCCCGCTCCGCCCACCCCTTCACCCGCGCCCTGTTGGCCAGCATGCCCGAGCGGCTGGCCATCGCCAATGGCCGGACCTATGGCGGGCCATTGCCCGACGCGCCCGACGGCTGCCCCTACCGCCCGCGCTGCGACGAGGCGACCGAGCGATGCGCCGTCGCCCCTCCTCTGGTGGGCGCCGGCGTGCACGCAGCGCGCTGCCACTTCGCGCGCATCGGTGCCGCATGAGCGTGGTCGCCGAATTGCGGCGCGTCTCCGTGCTTCTGGGTGGTGGCGAGCGCGAGGTGGCCGCGCTGAACCGCATCGACATGCAGGTGGAAGCGGGGCAGATCCTCGGCGTGGTCGGCGAATCCGGCGCCGGTAAGTCCACCCTCGCCCGCACCTTTCTGCGCCTGCTGGCCCCCGACGATGGCGCGGTGATGCTGGAAGGCAGCGACATTACCGGTCTGTCCGGCCGCCGGCTGCGCCGCCTGCGCGGGCGCATGACCATGGTGTTCCGCGACCCGCGCACGGTGCTGAACCCGCGCATGACCGTACGCGCCCTGCTTGAGGAGCCGCTGCGGCTCCACACCAAGCTGCGCTCCGATGCGCGGCGCGCGGCGGTCGATGTGCTGGCCGCGCGCCTGCGCCTGCGCCCGGCGGAGCTCGACCTGCGGCCTGATTCGCTGGGGGTGGACCGCTTGCAACTGGTCAGTCTGGGCCGCGCCATTGCCACCCAGCCGAAGCTGCTGGTGCTGGACGAGCCGACGCGCGAGCTGGACGTGGCCGCCGCCGCCGACCTGCTGGGACTGCTGGCACAATTGCGCCGTGACGACGGCATGGCGATCGTGCTGATCAGCCACGATATTGCGGCCGTGCAACCCGTTGCCGACCGTATCGTCGTGCTCTATCTCGGCGAGATCGTGGAGGAGGGGGCGACCGCCGACCTGCTGCGCGACCCGCTACACCCCTATACGCAGTCGCTGCTGTCCGCGCACCTGCCGGCGGACCCGGCACGGCGTGGCCGCCGTATCCGCCTGCGCGGTGAGCCGCCACTGCCAGACGAGCGCACCCCCGGCTGTGGTTTCGCGCCGCGCTGCCCGATCGCCGAGACCCGCTGCCGCAGCGGTACGCCCACACTTAACCTGGTGGGAGCCGACCGCCGCGTGGCCTGCCTGCGCGTACTTGAGGGCAGTAGCCGGATTCCGCTTTCGCGCTAACAGGAAGGAAGGCGAGGGCTCTGCCCTCGACCCGCTGGGGCCGGCGGCCCCAGACCCAATTTGGTTCGTTCGCCTTCGGCGGAATGGATGAGGGTCCAGGGGTCTCGGACCCCTGGTG
>JBBQOT010000480.1:0-3412 GCA_038331165.1 Acetobacterales bacterium | reverse complement strand
GATCGTCTGGCCGTGGATGCCCACCACGTCGACCACGCCGGGGTCGATGGCGAGATCGTCGAGGAACGCCAGCACCGCGCCGGCATGGGCGTCGCTGACCGCCACGTCGAGCGCGTGCATCGGGTCGTGCTGGGCCGCCTCGGGATGGGCCAGCACGGCGAGCAGGCGGGAGCGCAAATCAGGGTCGTAGGGATAGGCGCGGCCGGGGCCAGTTTCGACCAAGTTAGCGCCGTCGGTGCGCAGGATGGCAACGTCGATCGCGTCCATCGACGTGCCGCTCATCACCCCGATGGCGGTCGTCAGCCCCATGCCGGCACCCGAATCCTTGTCATGCTCGGCATAGGGCCATAGCTTCGCACCCAGCAGGAAGCCCCGCGGGCACATCGGGGCGCAGGAGGCAGACCATGGCGCGCAGATCGTTTCGTTCTTTGATGCTGGCCGGCGCGGTCGCGGGCGCGCTTGCCCCCATCGGATTTTCCACTGCGGCGTCGGCGCAGGTGCTGGAAGTGGCCGTCGATGCCTCGCCGGTGGGGCTCGACCCGCATCGCGCCACCGCGTTCTCGACCTTCCAGATGATCAACGGCACGATCTATGAGGGGCTGACCGCGATCGACAAGGATCTGCGCGTGCAGCCGGGGCTGGCGCAGTCATGGACCATCTCGCCGGACGGCAAGACCTATACCTTCAAGCTGCGGCGTGGGGTGGTGTTCCATGACGGCGCGAAGGTGGAGGCGGCCGATGTGGTGGCCACCATCAACCGGGTGCTGAGCAAGGAGATCGCCTCGCCGCTGGCCTCGCGGCTGGCAGCACTGGATCGCGCCGAGGCAGTCGATGCGGTGACCGTGGTGCTGACGTTGAAGGAGCCGTCGGCGCCGCTGCTGGTCTCGATCGCCACCATCGCCATCGTGCCGCGCAGCATGGAGGCGGAAAAGGAGTCGCTGCAGCGCACCCCGATCGGAACCGGGCCGTTCAAGTTCAAGGAATGGCAGGCCAACGGCTTCGTGGCACTCGAAAAACATACGGGCTATTGGCGCCAGGGCGCGCCGAAGCTGGACGGGATCAAGTTCAACATCGTGCCGGAATCGGCCACCCGCCAGGTGGGCATCGGCAGCGGGCAATACGCCATGCTGCCCAATATCGACGCGGCCACCGCCATGCAGTTGAAGGGCCGGCCGGGGGTGAAGCTGGCCGAGACGCTGGAGCTGGCATACACCTTCGTGGGCGTGAACACATCGCGCCCGCCCTTCGATGACGCCCGCGTGCGCCAGGCGGTGAACTTCGCGCTGAACCGTAGCGAAATCATCGCCGCTGCGTTGTTCGGCGCCGGCGTGCCGGGCGGGCCGCTGTCGCCGGCACTGAAGGACTGGGCGATGCCGGCCAGCGAATTCGCCTGCTACAAGCACGATCCGGCGAAGGCGCAGGCGTTGCTGAAGGAGGCTGGCCATGCCGGGCCGGTGGCGATCACCATCAACGTGCTGCCGCGCCAAGATATTCGCGACATTGCCCAAGTGGTGCAGGCGCAGTTGAACAAGGCCGGCTTCAAGGTGGAGCTGAAGAACCAGGAGATGGGGCAGTTCATCCAGGACTGGCGCAACAGCAATTTCGACATGTTCGCCAGCACCAACGCCGGCAGCGCCGATCCGGACGATTACTTCTTCCGCACCTTCCGCACCGGCGGCTCGACCAACGTGTTCAAATACACTAACACTGAATTGGACGGCCTGCTCGACAGCGCCCGCACCATGCAGGACGCGGGCGCGCGCAAAACCGCCTATGCCAAGGTCCAGGGCATCCTGGCGTGCGACGGGCCGATCATGCACATCGCCTATGGCCAGTTGTTCACGGCGCTGCGCAACAACGTGCAGGGCTTTGAGATCATTGCTAATCGTTCGCTCGCGACACTTGCGGATGCGACGGCGCGGTAAGGAAGGATGTTCTTTTTTGAAAAAAAGAACCAAAAAACTTTTATCCGTTTGAGTCCGTCGCGCGGCACGGCGGCCCAAACGGATAGAAGTCTTTTTGCTTCTTTTTCTTCAGAAAAAGAAGATTCTTCCTGGCTGTCCTAGGCGATGCTGCGGCGGTTGATCCTGGGGCGATTGCTCGACCTGGCCGTGGTCCTGGTGGCGGTGTCGGTGATCGTGTTCGCGATGATCCGGCTGATCCCGGGCGACGCGGTGGCGATCATGCTGGGCGCCAATACCGAGGTGACGCCCGAGAAAGTGGCGGCATTGCGGGCCCAGATCGGCCTCGCTCAGCCGATGGCGGTGCAGTATTTCGGCTGGATTTCCAAGGTATTGCGCGGCGACCTTGGGACGTCGCTGTGGACCGGCAAGCCGGTGGCCGCCGAGATCGCCGGGCATGTGTGGCCGACGATGCAGCTGACGGTGCTGGCGCTGGCGATGGGTGCGGGGCTGGCGGTGCCGGCGGGCTGCATGATGGCGCGGCTGCGCGGCGGGGTCGCAGATGCGGCGATGCGGCTGGTGACAGTGGCCGGCCTGACCATCCCGTCATTCTGGCTGGGCATCGTGATGATCCTCGCACTGGCCACGCTGGCGCCGTCGTTGCAGATGCTGGGCTATGTGCCGTTTCTGGACGACCCGCTAGGGTGCCTGGCGCGGCTGGCGCTGCCGGCGTTCGCCTTGGGGCTGCCGATCCTGGCCAACCTGTCGCGACTGGTGCGCTCGGCGATGCTCGATGCGCTGGGGCAAGACTATATCCGCACGGCGCGGGCCAAGGGGGTGCCGGAGCGCGGCGTGGTCTATCGCCACGCGCTGCGCAACGCGCTGATCCCGTTCGTGACATCCGTGGGGATCATGGCCGGCTATCTGCTGGGCGGGGCTATTGTGGTGGAACAGGTATTCGCCATCCCCGGGCTGGGGCGGCTGATCCTGGGGGCCATCGCCGAGCGCAATTATCCACTGTTGCAGGCCACGATCCTGATGGTGACGCTGGGGTTCGTGGTAGTGAATTTCTGCGTCGACCTGCTGTATCTCGCCATTGACCCGCGGGTGCGGGCGTGATGGCGGGGCGGCGGTTGCTGCTGTTCGCAGTGGGGTTGGTGGCGGTGCAGGTGCTGGTGGCCGCCTTCGCCGCGCAAATGGCGCCGTATGATCCGGTGGCGCAGGACATTGTGGCGCGGATGCGCGGGCCGTCGGGCGCGCATTGGCTGGGCACCGACCAGTTCGGCCGCGACGTGCTCAGCCGGATCATTCATGGCAGCCGCACCTCGCTGCTGGTGTCGGCACTGGCGGTGGCCGTCGCACTGGTGGCTGGCGGCACGCTGGGGCTGGTGGCGGCATTCTACCGCGGCTGGACCGACCGGCTGGTGATGCGGGCGATGGATGTGCTGTTCGCCTTTCCCGTGATGCTGCTGGCGATCGGCGTGGTGGCGGTGCTGGGGCCGCGCACCGAG
>JBBQOT010000479.1:0-3416 GCA_038331165.1 Acetobacterales bacterium | reverse complement strand
CCCGCGATCGGCGCGCCGCACGGCCGGACGCTGGAAAAATCAAGCAGCAGCGTGGTGTCCTCGGCGCCGGCAAAGGCCAGGCTTTCCAGCAGTTCCACCGCCTTGGCCCAGCCTTCGCGGCTGTCGTCGATGCGCAGAACCCGGGCGTCGATCGGGGGGGCAAGCGCATCGCCTGCTGTCGGGGCCGTGTCGATCTCGAATTCGCGGGCGATCCAGGCGGTGACCTCCGCCTCCTGTGCCGCGGAGAAGCCGTCGATATCGGTGCCCCAGGGCAGCAGGCCGAATTCCTGCCCGAAGCGCCACCGCGCCGCCCGCGTCGTCGGCGCGTCGGGGTGGCGTGCGTCGAGCCGCAGCCGCAGCCGTGGCGCGTGCGCCCAATCCACCGCCATCAGCGAGTCGTCATAGGCGCGGCCGACGCCGCTGCCGTTCAGCAACAGGTAGAACAGGGTGAAGGCGGCGGCGGCGGTGGCGCAGTTGGTGAACACCTCCATGTTGCGGCCGGGCTGGCCGGCATCGCCGTGCTGCAGGTGCCGGCCGGAGGTGATCAGCGCCCCGGTGGCGATGGCGTTGCGCAGCCGCGCCTGTTCCACCGGGTCGGCATCCTCGCCCAGCAGCGCCATGTTGCCGGCGGCCACGCGGTCGGCCACGCGGCCGAAATCCTCGGCGTCGTCCGGGCGGAACACGGTGCGCCGCGCCACCGCCAGCCCCATGCCGCCATCCAGCGCACGGCCGGGCACCGGCACTTCGCCGAAGCTGGTGCCGGGGCTGCGAAAGCGGTCGGCGCTGCGGCCGGGCACGGTGCCATCCATATCGGTCGTTCCTTCGTGTCCGCCACACGGCGCGTTGTCGAACACAATATATGGTGGCAGATGCGACGCGTCACCGCTAAATAACGCATACCTCTCGCTGCTGCCGCGGTGCGCAGGGCAGCGCACTGGCGCTTGACGGGGCTCGATATCGGCCTTGACGATGCCGTGGCCGCTGGACAGCGTACGTCGCCCGCGCACGATGCTCGGCCCATGCAGGAGCCCACCATGCCCCCAGTTCTCCTCGGCGTCGTCACCGTGTCCGACCGCGCCAGCCGGGGCGAGTACGAGGATCGCGGCGGGCCGGCGATCGAGGCGGCGCTGGCGCGGATCCTGACCACGCCCTGGCGGCCCGCGCGCCGGCTGGTGCCCGACGAGCAGCCGTTGATCGAGGCCGTGTTGCGCGACCTGGCGGATGTGCAGGGCTGTGCGCTGATCGTCACCACTGGCGGCACCGGCCCGGCCCTGCGCGACGTGACGCCGGAGGCGACGATGGCGGTGTGCGAGCGGCTGCTGCCGGGCTTTGGCGAACTGATGCGTGCTGTCTCGCTGCGCGTCGTGCCCACCGCGATCCTGTCGCGCCAGCTTGCCGGCACGCGCGGGCGCAGCCTGATCGTCAACCTGCCGGGCAAGCCCTCGGCCATCGCCGAGTGCCTCGACGCCGTGTTCCCGGCGATCCCCTATTGCATCGACCTGCTGGGTGGGCCGAGGCTGGAGACCGATCCGGCCGTCTGTGCCGCGTTCAGGCCGAAACCCTGATCAGGGCTTGACGAACTTCAGCACGAACTCATCCTTGGGCATCGGCGGGTCGGGTGTGTTCTTGTCGCGCGGGTCGTTCGGGTTGCGCAGGAAATCGCCCGACGCCACCAGGCGGAACCCGGCCGCCTCGATCTCCTGGCGCAGGAACGCCTCCTCGATGCGGTGCAGCGTGCCGGCTTCGGAGATGCCGGTGCCCGGTCGGCCGGCATGGTCGGCGATGACGTAGTGGCCGCCGGGCTTCAGCGCCTGGAACACCGCCCGGTTCATCGCCGCCCGGTCGACGCCCATGTGGCCGAGGTCGTGGTAGTTGAAGATCAGCGTCACGAAGTCGACCTTTCCCGCCGCCAACTGCGGCGGGAACGGGTCCTCGAACGGCCGCACCACGGGGGTGATCGGGGCTGCGGCCACGCCGGCGGTGCGCAGGCGCTCCATCCGTTCGGCCAGGGCCACCGGCGAGGGGCGGAACACCGGCGGCGCGGCGGGTGGCGGGGTGACGATGTTCGGGTTGCTGTTGCCCTCCGGCTGGGCCGGGCGCGCGGCGTTCGGGTTTGGCGGGCGGCTTTGGCCGTACACGGCGCCGTTCGGCCCGGCCGCGCGCGCCACCAGTTCCGTCGTGTAGCCGCCGGCCGCACTCAGATCGACCGCCGTGGCGCCCGGCGGCACGGCGAAGAACGCCAGCATCTGCTGCGGCTTGCGGCGCAGATCGTTGGTGCGGTCGGCCGGCGTGCGGTCGGGGCTGGCCAGGATCGCGGCAATCTGTTCGGCGCTGACCGGTTGGGCCTGCGCACCGGGTGCGCGTGCCAAAAATCCAACCGCCGCCAGCATGGCCAGCCGGCGCGTGGTGTGCATGGGCATCGTGCGTTTCCCTCGGTTGGCCCCATCGCACCACATTGCCGGCCCCGCGTCACCCGCTCATGATGCGGCAGACAGAAACGGCACCAAGGACCCGACCCTATGACGATGCGCATTCTCTGGCCGGTGATGCTGCCGGAATTCGAAACCGTGGTGGCCGACGCCATCGGCCCCGGCTTTGAAACCGTTTTCCGCCGCAGCATCGACGCGGTCAGCGACGCCGACTGGGCCAGTGCCGATGCCGTTGTCGGCCCGTACCCGGGCGCCGCCAATATCGGCAAATTGGAAAAATGCCGCATCTACGTGAAATCAGCGGTTGGCTTCGACGAGGTTGATGCCGCCCGCCTGGGCAGCATGGGAATTGCCGTCGCGAATACGCCGGACTACGGCACCCGCGAGGTGGCCGACCACGCCATCGCGCTGATGATGACGCTGGCCAAGAGCATCGCCTATCACGACCAAAGCCTGCGCGAGGACCTCAAGGCCAACTGGCGCCCGGCACACAACCCGTTCGGCCGGCGGCTCTCGGCCTGCACCTTCGGCACGGTCGGCATCGGGCGCATCGGCACCGCGGCAATCCGCCGGGCGGCGGCGTTCGACATGGACGTGGTATTCTACGACCCCTTCGTGCCCAACGGCTACGAACTGGCGCTGGGCGTGCGCCGCGCCGACAGCCTGGCCGAATTGATGGGCCAATGCGACTTCATCAGCGTGCACGCGCCGCTGAATGCCGAAACGCGCGGGCTGATCGGCGCCGAGGCATTCGCGGCGGCCAAGAAGGGCATGATCCTGGTGAACACCGCGCGCGGCGGGGTGGTGGATGTCGATGCGCTGTACGACGCGATGAAGGATGGCACCGTGCTGGCCGCCGGGCTCGACGTGCTGCCCGAGGAGCCGGCCGATCCGCAACGCCGGCTGATCAAGGCGTGGCAGGACGGCGAGGCCTGGCTGCGCCACCGCTTGATCCTAACACCGCATTCGGCGTTCTACACGCCCGAG